>JAHCIE010000558.1 GCA_026129385.1 Anaerolineae bacterium | reverse complement strand
CCAACGCCCTCGCCCTCAACTCGTCCATCCTGCCCTCCATCGCAGCCCGGCGCGGGCAGACGGGCCGCGTCACCTTCCGCCTCGATGGGCCGCAGAGTGGCCCGAACAACCTGTTCTCGTGGTGCGGCCTGGTCACCTACGGCTCCCTGGGCAACCAGATCTGCCTGCCGAACCAGCGGCCCCTGCTCAGCCTGACCTACAACGTACCTGCGCCTACCTTCACACCCACCGCCACCCAGCCCCCGACGGCGACCCCAACGCTGACGCCAACGCCAACGACGACTCGCACCCCCACCGCGACCCTTAGCCCGACGCCCACCTTCACCGCCACGGCGACGGGGACTCGCACGCCGACCGCCACCGCCACACCCACGGGCACGCCCACCGCCACGCGCACGCCCACCGCCACTGCCACGGCAACCAGCACCGCCACCGCCACCGTCACCGTCACCCCGACCGTGACCCCCATCCCGACTCTCGGCCTGATCTTCGTGGGCCACGAGCCGCAGCGCACCTACTTCACGACCGCCGACGAGATGTGGATCGAGGTCATTGACCCCAACCCCCCCTCCTCGCCCGTCCTTAGCATCAGCGGCGCGGCTCTTGGCACTTCGCTGGAGGTTCCACTGTCGCCCGCCGTGGGCAACCCCACCCGCCTCGTCATGTCCCAGCCGGTGCGCTTCTGCACCGCCTGCGCGGGCAACGATCAGGCCCAACTGCTGCTCAAAGTGGCCAACAATACCCAGATTCGCGTCCTCTACAGCAGCCTACAGGGCTTCGCGCGCTGGTACGAGGGCACGGCGACGCCGACAGCGACGCCGACGGCCACCGCCACCGCCACCGCCACCGCCACCGCCACCGCCACCGCGACGGGTACGCCGACGGCGACGGCCACCGCCACCGCGACAGGCACACCCACCCCCACCGCGACCGCCACCGCGACCGCGACGCCTACGCCACTGCCGACAACCGCCCTCTACTTCGACCAAGAGAACGGCGCGTATGTCGGACTCTCGGCGGTCGCCGTCCTGACCCTGTACGACGCCGACTCGCCGGCCACGTGCGACCCCAACGATACCCGACGAGCCGTGGTGTCCAGTTCCAGTGACCCCTACGCCTTCGAGGTGACGCTAAAGCCCATCGTGGCCTGCAGCCGGGTGTACACGACACTGGCCTCCAATCAGAACATCACCTTCTGTACGGCGTGCGCGAGTAGCGATCCGGCTAATCGGGTGCTCAAGGTTGCCAACGGCGACGAACTTGTAGGGGAGTACATCATCGGCGGGCGACCGTCGGCCATCGCGCGGGCGCATTGGTTCGCCCTACCACCGACGGTGACGCCGACGCCTACCCCGACCCTGACGCCGACCGTGACCGCCACAGCGACCCCCGGCCCCTCGCCGACGCCGACCTTGACGCCCACGGCGACGGCGACGGCGACACCTGAGCCAGAGCGGCCCTACCAGCTCTTCCTGCCACTCCTGGCGGCAGGCAACTAGCGCCGCTTCCCAGCGCAACCCATCGCTTCAAACGCGGTAGGCCGTATCCCGGTGCGGCCTACCGCGTTTTACAGTGTGTCGCCGCCACGCACATGCTCGGCCCGCCGCTGTTCTGCTGAGCTTGTTTCCGAGGAGGCCAGTCATCGTCGGTTATGAGGCAGTGACGGGCGTGGCCCGAGCCAGGGGGGGCTCCAACGAAGCCCCCCCTTCTCTTGCGCCCTAAGTCACGCTATTGCGACGTACGTCCAGGGCGCGAGGCTGCTTAGTCTTCGCTGCTTAATTGACGGCTAAGCCGACGTTAATCTTTTCTTAATCCGCGACGTGTTTAGTAGAGCAGGCTGCGGCGAGTCCCCGGCGCTGCTCGACCAAGGAGAGGTGAGGATGCCGGCCATGCTGCGCCCAAGAGGTCTCGCTATGCTGCTCGCTGTGCTCCTGGTGGCCCTGACGGCCGCCAGGACCTACGCCGCCCCGCCCGCCCAGGGCGGTGTCATTCGCCCCGTCCAGAAGCTATGGATGAGCGACAAGGCCAACGGCGAGCCGATTACCGTATTCCCGATAGGCATCAAGAACGTGTATGTCGTCTTTGACTACAAAGACGCCGCTGACACGCAGATCCAGGTTCGCGTGATGAACCCCAAGGGTGAGACCATCTATACCGAGACCAGGAAGTATTCCGGCGCCGGACGTGAGAATCTGGAAGTCACGTCCAGCGACCCCTTGCCCAATGGAGCCTACGTGACCAACGTCTACGTCGGCCTTCAGGGCAATCTGTTCCTATCAGAAACCAACGAGTGGAACGTGGGCGCGCCCGCCCCGACGGCCGTTCCCCAGGCGGCCCCGCCCCTGGCGACGGCCGGGGCGGACAAGGTCGCGGCCAACGCGCCGGCCCAGGCGGCGGCCGCCCCAGCGGCCGCCAACCCGCCGGTCGCCGCCACCGAGGGGGGCGTGTCAACGCCGATGCTTCTCGGCGCGGGCCTGCTCATCCTCGGCCTGGTGGCCCT
>JAHCIE010000557.1 GCA_026129385.1 Anaerolineae bacterium | reverse complement strand
GTTGGCAAACTGATGGGCGACCACGTGGACAAGAAGTTCACCAACGAGGTCAGCGCGGCGCTCAAGCCTGGCTCGTCGGCCCTGTTCCTCATCATCCGTGACGGCTCGCCGGCGGCGCTGCGGGCCGCCTTGCAGCCCTACAAGGGCGAGGTCTACCAGACGACCCTGTCGCCGGAACTAGAGCAGCAGTTGAAGGACGTGCTCGCCTCGTAACCCGGCCCTTGGTCCGGGCACGAGCCTGCCCCAAGCCGACACGCAGTGAGGGTCTTGACTCCCAGAGTGGACGCCAAGACCCTCACCTTGCCTCTCTGCCAGCGGAGTGAGGAGCATCATGACGGCAGAACCGACGAAGAGAGACATCCGCGTGGGCGACGCCATCGCCGGGCTGACGACGGGCGTCGCCGACATCCCCGACGCTCTGGCCTCGGCTATCCTGGCGGGTGCGAACCCGGTCATGGGCCTGTATGCCATCATGGTCGGGACGCCCCTCGGCGCGCTGCTGGGCAGCTCGGCGTTCCTCACCGTGGCCGCGACCAGCGCCGTCGCCATCACCGCTGGCGGCGCGCTCAGCGACTACCCGGCCGAGACGCACGATAGCGCGCTGACGACCCTGGCGCTGCTGGTGGGTGTGGTCATGGTGGCCGCCGGCCTGCTCAAGCTGGGGCGTCTGTTGCGCTTTGTGTCCAACTCCGTGGTGACGGGCTTCCTGACCGGGGTCTCCATTACCATTATCCTCTCCCAATTGGGCGACTTTACCGGCTATTCCAGCGAATACAGCAACAAGGTCGTCAAAGCGGTCGACACCCTCTTTCACCTGGGACAGATCGACCCCCAGACGACAGCCATTGGCCTGCTGACCGTCGTGACCATCGTCCTGGTCAGTCGCACGCGGGCCGCCAACTTCTCCATGCTTATCGGGATGCTGGTTGGCTCGGCCGCGACCCTGCTGGCCGGCTGGGCGAGCGTTCAGACCGTCGGCGATGTGGCGACCATCCCCACCTCGCTGCCCATGCCCCAACTGCCCGACCTGTCGCTGGCCCCGCCCTTGATTCTCGACGCTGTCGCCATCGCCATCATCGGCCTGATTCAGGGGGCGGGAGTGAGCAAGGTCTACCCCAATCCCGACGGCACATACCCTGACACGTCGCGGGACTTTATCGGCCAGGGGGCGGCAAATATCGGCGCGGGCCTGCTACGCGGCATGCCCATCGGCGGTTCGATGTCCACGACCGCGCTCAACGTCAGCGCGGGGGCCAGGTCACGCTGGGCGAACGTGATCTCGGGGCTGGTGGTGGTGCTGGCAATTGTGCTCTTCAGCCAGGCGGTCAGCCTGGTGGCGATCCCGGCTATGGCGGGGCTGCTGATTGTGGCTGGCGTCCAATCGATTCGGCACGAGGAGTTTGGCGACGTGTGGTCGACGGGCTGGGGGTCGCGGCTGGTGATGCTGGTGACGCTGGTCCTCACCCTCATAATCCCGCTCCAGTGGGCGGTGTTCGTCGGGGTGATTCTGTCGATTCTGGTCTACCTGGCGACCTCGTCGGCCGAGATTGATCTGGTGCAGCTGACGCCCCAGCCGGATGGGACGCTCGTCGAGCAAGCCCCACCCACCACGCTAGCCAGTCACAGCGTCACCCTCTTGGCGATGCACGGCAACCCGTTCTTTGCCGCCGCCGAGCGCCTGGAGAGCCTGCTGCCCTCGGCCAAAGGGGTCGAGCAGCCGGTGGTGGTGATGCGTCTGCGCCAGCAGGCGTCCGTCAGCAGCACGTTCATCAATGTCCTGGAGCGCTACTCGCAGCACCTTCAGGCTCAGGGGGGACGGCTGATTCTGACCGGCGTGTCGGAGAAGGTGATGGGGCAGCTAGAGCGAACCAAGACGACCCAGGAATACCTGGGCGCGGAGAACGTGTACCCCGCGACCAAGACGTTGCGCGCGTCGACCCAGGACGCGCTGGCCGACGCCCAGGACTGGCTGGCGACCAGCCCGCCCGGGCCGGGGTAAGCCTATGCCTACCCCTCCAGCGCCTTGTCCACCTCCGCCTTCTCCTCCGTCGTCAGCGTCCACGCGGCGGCCTTGACGTTGGCGTCCACCTGGTCGGTGCGGGTGACGCCGGCGATGACCGACGAAACCTGGCGGTTCGCCAGCAGCCAGGCGACGGCCAGCTCGGCCATGCTGTGGCCGCGCGCCTCAGCCCACGCGCTCAGCGCGCGCATCTTTGCGAAGTTCTCCGGCTTGAAGTAACGCTGGACGTAGGGGCTGCTCTCGCCACGGGTGCCGGGCGGAGGTGGCTGGCCCTCCTGGTACTTGCCCGTCAGAAAGCCGCCCGCCAGGGGGAAGTAGGGCAGGATGCCGACGCCGAAGGTCTCACAATAGGCTTGCAACTCCCTCTCCACGCCGGCGCGCTCCAACATGTGGTAGTGGGGCTGCGTGGTGACCATCGGCGTCCAGCCGTAACGCTCGGCCAGGTCGTTGGCGCGGCACGTCTGCCAGGCGGTGAAGTTGGACACGCCC
>JAHCIE010000556.1 GCA_026129385.1 Anaerolineae bacterium | reverse complement strand
CCCTTCGTCGCCTGGTCCGAGCCAGTGGTCACTCTGGGCAACAAGCAGAGCATCTTCGCCAGCAAGCTGATCAACGACGGCGGTGAGAAGTGGCAGTCTGTCGGCGCGACTGGCCCCGGCCGCAGCATGCCAAGCCTGAATATCAACATGACCGAGGACGCGGATAACCCCTCCATCGGCGGTGGGTCTACGACGGCGGGCGCAACTAATTTCATGCCCTGGGTGGCGTGGGACGAGAACAACTCGGCCGCCCGGGCCAGGCAGATCTTCGTGTCGCGGGGCGAGGCAGACGGCGGCGCTAACGGCGGTATCCGCTTCGTGCCCACCGGCAAGCTCATCGGCGGTGTCGGGCCGAGCCTGAACGTCGATACCTCGCGCGACGGCATCGAGCCGGACTTCACCTTCGGCGGCGCCAACTTCACCGTGCCGTGGGTCGTCTGGTACGAGGAAGGCGGGGGCCGCGCCGCTCGCGTCTTCGCTTCCAAGGCGGTCGCCGACGCGACAGCCGAGGGCGGTTTCCGCTGGGACGTGCAGCCCGCCTGTGGCAGCAACGAGCGGACCTGCGCCCTCAACCGCAACACCGACCGCGACGCCGTGGATCCCAAGATCGCCTTCGGCTCGCTACCCGGCCAGGACCCCACCAAGCCCACGCCGTGGGTGACCTGGGAGGAGTTCGACGGCCTGTCGACCAAGGTCTTCGTCAGCAAGTTCGACGGTACGCGCTGGGTGCCGGTCGGCGGCGCGCTGAATGTGTTCAGCTTCAACAACGCCCACCACCCCGACATGATATTTGTGGGCAACGTGCCTCACGTCGCCTTCATCGAAACTGTCGGCGGGACGGATGTCCTGATGGTCAGGCACCTGGCCGATGCCCGCCCCGGGCGCGAGCGCTGGGACCTGGACAGCGACCCGTTCCGGGGTCTCAACTCCTTCTTCCTCAACACCTCCGACGTGCCGTCCCTGGCCGCCTCACCGACCACACCCTACGTCGCCTGGCAGGAGGACGCGCGCTTCGGCAATACGACGGACGTGTTCGAGGCGCGCCGCCTGCCCGAAGGCCCCGCCTGGGGTAGCAATCGCCCCCCCTTCATCCGCGTCATCTCGGGTACCCACAACCTGGCCGCCCAGAAGCAACTGCCCCTGGCGCCCGACGCCCCTGACCAGAGCGCGAATGATGTCATTGGCATGACCACCATCACCTCATCCTGCGACCACGTCAACGGTTGGAGCGGTCTGGCGGAGGTGCAGGTCTTGCTGTCCGATGAGAACGGGACCTACTTCCACGGCCGCTATGTCGCCGCCGAGGACAAGGTGTACCTCGAGGACCCCGACCACCCCGGCACGTGGCTGGGCGGAACCCTCATCGGTACGGGGGATCCCATCGAGACCCGCTACACGACCCTGTACGTCGATAGGATGACCAAGACATCCCACGGCCCTGAAAGCGCGGCCCTCGACATCGAGTGGGCCATCGGCTTCAAGCGGCCCCTGCTCGGCAAGACGCTCACCCAGTCCCTCAACCTGGTTGAGAACACCGACAGCGGCCCGCAGGAGAGCGGCCCCTTCCAGGTCGGTAGCCTCAACGTTGCCGTCGAGCAGATTGTCCTGCCGCTCATCAGCAGAAACCCGCAGCCGTAAGGCGAGCGCGCCGCGCTCCGTAGTAGCCCCGAAGGGTTGTCCCGAACCCTTCGGGGCTTTGCGCGTAAGACGCAACCTGCCGATAATTGGGGCAACCAACCCGATTCCAGGTATCTCTCCACCGCTGAAAGTCGCTCCCACCCATGCTCTCTCGTCGCAGCCTGACCTGGCTCGCCATAGGCCTCGGCCTGTTGGCCCTACTGGCCGTGATCGTCTGGTCGCTGTCGCGCCGCGCCGATGCCCCCGCCAACGCGGTGCGCGTCACGCGCGGCTCTATCAACGCCACTGTCGAGGCGATGGGGCGTGTCCGCCCCGACCGCCAGGCGCAACTGTCGCTTCGCGGCGGCGGGCGCGTGGCCGAGGTGAAGGCCCAGATAGGGGATAAAGTCGCGGTGGGGCAGGTTCTGCTGACTCTGGACCCGGCGCAGGCTGAGCGCGATATCAGGCAGGCCGAGCTGGAACTGGCGGCGCGGCGGCAGAAACTCGACCAGGCGCGGGCGGGCGGCTCACCCGCCGACATCGAGGCGGCTCAGGCTGCCGTGCGCGAGGCGACCGTCGCCCGCGAGGTGGCCCAGGCCCAGTACGACGACCGCGCTAAACAACCCGACGCCAGGACCAGCGAGGAAGCCGCCAGGCTCGAAGCCGCCAAGGCCGCCTACCAGCGCGCCCGCGCCAGCCTGGACAAGGCCCTCAGCGGCTCGCCACCCGAGGCGATCGCCGCCTTACAGACGGGCGTCGCCCAGGCTGAGCTGGCTTTGACCACGGCCCGCGCCCGCCTCGACGAGACGCGGCTCACCGCGCCCTTTGCAGGCGTCGTGCTGGATGTGCTGACGCGGCCCGGCGAGACCGTCGGCGCGAGCGCGCCCCTCGTCCTGTTGGCCGATGTCACG
>JAHCIE010000555.1 GCA_026129385.1 Anaerolineae bacterium | reverse complement strand
GGACGATGATGACCTTACCCGTGCGAGCCGCCGTCGCCAGAATCGCCTCGCGATCCAGGGGCAGCAGGGTGCGCAAGTCCAGCACCTCGACGTCGATATCCTCGTCGGCCAGGGCCGCCGCCGCCTGCAACGCCTCGTCCACCATCGCCCCATAGGCGATGATCGACACGTCGCGGCCAGCGCGCTTCACGTCGGCGACACCGATAGGCACCACGTAGTCGTCATCGGGCACATCGGCCTTGAGCTTGCGGTAGAGATATTTGTTCTCAAAGTACAGAACCGGGTTACTGTCGCGAATGGCCGCCTTGAGCAGCCCCTTGGCATCGTAGGGTGTCGATGGCGCGACAACCTTCAAGCCCGGGCGATGGACGAACCACGCCTCCGGGTTCTGCGAGTGGAAGGGGCCGGCCCGCATGCCGCCGCCGCTGGGGGCGCGGATAACGATGGGCACGGGAGCCTGCCAGCGGTAGTAGCACGTCGCAGCCTGATTAACGATCATATCGAAAGGGGTGGCAATGAAGTCGGCGAACTGTATCTCGACCACCGGCCGTAGCCCCATCATGGCCGCGCCGATGGCCGCGCCGACGAAGGCCCACTCACTCATGGGAGTGTCGATGACCCGCCGCTCGCCGAAACGTTCGAGCAGGCCCTTGGTCACCTTGAACGCGCCGCCGAACGCGCCGATATCCTCGCCCATGAGCAGGACGCGCTCGTCGGCGGCCATCTCCTCCTCAAGGGCGGCGGCAATCGCTTGCAGATAGGTCAGTTCCGCCATGCTCCGTCCCTCACGGCGCGTATACGCCTTCGGTGACACTCTCCGGCGCGGGCCACGGGCTGGCCTCGGCGTAGTCCACGGCATCATCGACCTCAGCCGTCACGCGACGCGCCAATGCGGCCAGTTCCTCATCGCTCACCAGCCCATGCTCGCGGAGCCGCATCTCGTAGCGGCGCAGCGGATCACGCGCCTCCCATTCGGCCAGCAACTCGCGCGGCACGTAAGAAGCATCGTCGTGGAAGGCGTGGCCGAGCATGCGCATCGTCTTACACTCAATGAGGGTTGGCCCATCGCCGCGCCGCGCCCGGTCCACCGCTGCCCGCGCCGCCTCGACCACGGCGAGGACATCGTTGCCGTCAACGACGACACCGGGAAAGCCGTAGCCCGCCGCGCGGTCGGCGATGTTGTCAACCGCCATCTGCTTGCTCAACGGCGTGGAGTAGGCGTACTGGTTGTTCTCGCAGATGAAGACCACCGGCGCACGCCACACAGCAGCCAGGTTCAGGGCCTCGTGGCAGCCGCCCTCACTGGCCGAGCCGTCGCCAAAGTAGGTCATTGCCACCCGCGGCTCGCCGCGATATTGGAACGCCAGGGCCGCCCCGACGGCCAGCGGCAGCGTATCCGGCAGCGGGCTAGGATAGCCAATGATGTTGAGGCTCAAGTCACCCATGCCGTGCAGGTTGACATCGCGGCCGCGGCTTGGCCCCGTGGCGCGGCCCAGCATCTGCGCCATCACACGGCGCGGCGTGATACCGCGCAACAGGTACACCCCCAGGTCACGGTGCACCGGCGCCACGAGGTCATCAGGGCCGAGAGCGAAGCTACTACCCACGGTGGTCGCCTCGTGGCCGCGCTGCGAAAAGGCCGCGCCGGGAATGCGCCCCTGGTTGTACAGCAGATGCACGCGCTCGTCGAACACCCGCGTCAGCCGCATCCAGTACAGCAGCGTCAGCAGGTCGTCGCGCGACAGGTCGGCAGTGATGACACTCGCTTGCATGGGGCAATCTCGCTTCCCGGTGCGACCACCGACGACTGACGACTGACGACTGACGACCGATCACGAGTAGAGTTGTGGTCGGTCGTCGGTCGTCGGTGGTCTCCCTACAGCCCCCGCTCGCGGCGGATGTAGGCCAGCAGGCCTTTGGTCGCGTGGCTGACCAGCTCATACACTTCCTCGAACTGGCCGGTGTAGTAGGGGTCGGGCCCATCGCGGAGAGCCTGGTTGGGTGAGAAATCCAGCAGGCGATAGACCTTATCGACGCGGGGCGCATAGTCGGTCATGTCGGCCACGTTATCGGCGTCCATGGCAACGATATAGTCGAAAGTGCGAAAATCGCCGGGCCGTAACTGGCGCGCGCGCTGGTCCCCCACCTCGACACCGTGGCTATAGAGCACGCGCTGGGTACCGGGATGGGGTCGCTCACCCACATGGTAGCTGTGGGTTCCCGCCGAGTCAATCTCGAAGCGATCGGCCAGCCCCGCGCTGACCACCTGATGGCGAAACAGGGCCTCGGCCATGGGCGAGCGGCAGATGTTACCCATGCAGACAAAGAGGACCTTGAGCTTCTCGTTTTGCTTTTCCGTCGGAAGATCCATGGGCGGACGCTCCAGGGTAAGACGAATCGGTTTCCGACGATTATAGTCGCTCACCCGCCCGCACGCAAAGTCCGTCGGCCGCCTCTGGCGGCATGAGTCAGACAGAAGCGGCTATTTGAGCCGCTCCTTGCTACCGCCTGAGTTGGAGCAGAATGACG
>JAHCIE010000554.1 GCA_026129385.1 Anaerolineae bacterium | reverse complement strand
CTAGTGGGGCTTGAGAACTGTAAGAAGAAGGCGGCGATGACCAGGGCTGGTCGGCAAGGCGGGCCTCAACTCGCAGCAAGGGCGGCCGGCCTCTCGATGAGGCCGACCGCCCTTGCTGGGCGGGTCGCGTTACGGCCCCCAGTTGCGCGTGTTGACGCCCTTGATGAGCAGGGGCAGATACCAGATGCGGCGGTCGTCGGGCGGCGGCGGCGCGTCGGAGGCGGTGAAGTACGCTCCCTGGTTCGTGGCGCGGCCAATGATACCCACCGCATTGACAGCCTGGATGATAAAGCGGCTGGTCTTGGGGATGGTCAGGCCGCCCGGCGTCTGCCAGGTCGTGGCGTCAGAGCCGCTCTTGACCATCTGAATGGACTGCCACTGACTGACGCAATTGATACCACTACAGCCAGGGGTATAGGTCAGCCATACCTCCTGGACGCCCACGTTCGACTGGTCGGTGACCTGCGCCTTGACCGTCGCGCCACCCGTACCCTGGCTGGCCGCCACGTTGTCGACGCGCGGCGCTTCGGCAACAGCCTCCAGGCCGGTCCACGCACTGTAGAACAGCCGGAAGCTCAGGTCATCGTAGCGCCGCAGCGTACCCTGGCTGGGCAGGCTCGCCGCGCCAGACACCGGGGGGTCGGACTTGTATTGGGCAGGCACTGCACCCAGGCGGGTGGTGCGTCCGCTCAGCTCGTCCAGGTAGTTGACTGCCCACGGCAGACCGGGGTAGAACACGCTGGACGCGAACTGGACGCGCCCACGGTCCAGCTCCGTCGTGGGCGACGAGGTGAGGGGAATGAGGTTGCCCTCATCCACATACTGGCCGCCGAGCCACAACACACCCCGCAGTGTCTTGCCCGCCACATCCACGTTGCGTCGCTCCAGCGGCAGCAGCGGTTCGAAGGGGTTGGCGACGACGCCGTTAGACCCCGCATAATAGCGGGCGGTGACGGTCGTGTTGTTCTCGCCGCGTAGCGCCACGCTGTAGCCGCGTAGCTCGGAGCGCACCGTAATCACCTCCGAGCCAGGATTGTCGGCCGAGATACCCACCGACAAGCCAAGCGGTGCGCCAGGGCCGGCCACGACCGGCGAAGTTCCGCTGACGATGGGTGCATCTGTCTGGGGCAGGACACGCTGGCCGGGCATGTTCACCTGGAGCATCGGCAGGCCGAACAGCGTCGCTTCGAGAATTGTCTTCTCGTGCATGCCGCGTAGCTGGGGGGTGTCGGCCAGATACTTCTGCTTGGCGGCCAACAAAGCCGTACCGATGGCCACAGGCGCGTCGCCGGTGCGCAAGAGCCGAGTAAAGTTGAGATACAGCCGCTCGGCGTATTCGACGACCTCGGTATCGCCGTACTGGTAGCCAGTACCCACGATGGACGTGATGCGCTTGCGCGCAAAGGCCTGCGGCCAATCTGGCTCCGGCGAGACGCCGGGGATGGCATCGCCGACCGGGATGTTGAAGCCGGAGTGGCAGCCGATGCTGTAGATGAGGCTGTTGGTCATGTCCAGCGGCGCGTTCACCAGTTCCGAGGCCAGGACATGGGTCGTGTTGTCGCCCGCCACCGCCGAGCCAGCCGAGAAGTGCCCCGCCAGGAAGACCAGGTCGTTGCGCTGACCGAAGAGCCTGGCGCGCAGATCGTTGGCAGTCCACGCGCCGGCGTCGCTGGGCAGCATTGAGGCGGGCATGATGAGGGATGAGGCGGTAACACAGTCGCCCGCCTGCTGGCATGCGTCAGGACTCAGCCCTCCCTCTAACTCGCTCTTGACAGCGTTCGCCGCGTCCGTCACGAAGTCGTAGCCCGTCACGAGCGCCGAATGCGGCGCGATGACGCCGTTGGTAGCGATGTAGGCGTCGATCATGCCGCTGATCTCACCGGCCGTCTCCACCAGGCGGCCCATCGCCAGGCCGGGCAACGGGAAAACATGGTCGCCGCGCGACAGGTTGACCGTGGTCCCGTAGGGTTCCTGGGTCAGCACCTGGTTGTTCTTGAGGCTGGCTTCCAGGGCGCTGTTGTCGCTGACGGGCGGGACGTACTCGCTCTCCGCGCCCAGGCCCGCCAGGTCTGGCGTGCGATAGTACGGGATGACATCATCCGACCCGGCCAGCACGAGATACTGCACGGGGTGAATGGCGCGGTAACTGTCGATGACCTTCTTGATCTCGGACGCCAGGATGTTCTTGCCGTAGGGACAGTCCTTCGTCGCGTCGGCCTGGGCCTTGGCGGCGGCGATGCGCTTGTACTTGGGCGTGCCGTCCGGCAGCTTCTCGCCGAGGTCGAGTATCACTCCGCTCACTTCCGGCCGCGCGGCCAGGGTCGCCATCTTGCTCAGCATGGCGGCCTTATCGGCGTCGCTGCCAGCCACGCGGCTCGTGTCGGTCAGAATGAGCGTCTTGTAGCGGGCCGGCTCATTGGGCGCAACCGTCGCGGGAATCGAGGGGTCGATGGCGGCGACATTGGCGCACGCACCGGTAATGATGAAGATACGCACGTCGAAGGGCGCATCCTGGCTAAAAACCCCATTACGCCCGA
>JAHCIE010000553.1 GCA_026129385.1 Anaerolineae bacterium | reverse complement strand
GGGGGAATTGGGCGACCAGATGGGCGGCCACCTCTAGGGCCAGACGGGTCTTGCCCGTGCCGCCCGGGCCGGTTAGCGTCACCAACCGCGCGTCGGGGCGCACCAGCATCTCTGCCAGGGCGGCGACTTCCTCGGCGCGGCCGACCAGGGGCGTGGGGGGCGTGAGCAGGTTGTGGCGCGGGAGATGGGATAGGCTGCGGGGCAGGGTGGCCGTTTGGCTGGGCAGCGTCTCTTCTTCCGGGTCGCCCTCACCGCGGGCAAAGCGGATGAAGCGCGCCCGGTCGTCCGGCGGGATGTCCAGGACGGCGGCGAGTTGCTGGGCCATCTGGTACGACGGCCGCAACTCGTCCGCCTCGACCTTGCGAATGGTCTCGCCGGAGTAGCCGGTACGCCGCCCCAACTCGGCCTGGGTCAGCCCCTGGCCACGCCGCCGCCGTTTGAGCCACTCGCCAAACAGAACCTCATCCGCCACGATTCCCCTCCTACGGCTGTCCCACGCCGCCGCGCCCCTCCCGCTCTACTACCGCTATTATACCGCAAAGCGGGTGTGGCTGGCCTGGCAGACATGGTTTGATAGAACTATGAGAACCATCACAACCACCAGGCCAAACCCACGGTACGGCCACCAGCCAAAGGAGAATCAAGCCATGTCCGCCCTCATCGCCTCGACCACCCACCGCCTGCATCACTATCCGTCCGTCGCTCTCGCCGTACTGATTGCGCTCGGTATCGCCGCGATCGTCGGCCTCGCCGTGTCCCAGGCCAGCCAGCCCGTCGCATCTCGATTGGTCGACCCAGCCGTGTCTGTCGCGCCCGCTGTCGCTGTCAAGACCCGCTACTTCGATGCCAAGCAGCGCCAGGTGGAGGACCAGACAGTCATGCCTGCCTCCCTGGCCACCATCCCGAGCCAGACCATCAAGGTGCGCTACTTCGATGCCAAGGAGCGGCAGGTCACCCAGCGCGCGGGCGCTCCCCTCACCCAGGCAGCGAGGGCTCCGTCGCTCCCGCGCCAGCGCTACCTGGACGCCAAGGCAACGCAGGTCCAGCGGATCGTGGACTCGGGGACGGTGGTCTATGGACTACCCACGTCACACGCGCGCTACTTCAACGTGAAAGCCCGCCAGGTCGAGGCGCTGCTTCGCTGAGAGCATTGCGCCTCAGACGCCGACCGACAACTGAATCCGATAAGGAGGCAGCCCTCTACGGAGGGCTGCTGCGCGTTAGGGCGCTGGGTGGGGAGGAAGGGCGTATAATCTAGGCGGAGGATGGCCCCATGCCCTACGCCTACCTCATCTGGCTCGTCGTGTGCGTCGGCCTGCCCCTGGGCCTGCTGTGGGTGCGTTGTTACCCGTTGCTGGCTCGTCATCGCTGGGCGTTGGGCTGGACGACGCTGGGCGGGCTGGTCCTCGGCTGGCTGTGGAATGCGTCGGCGGTGCGGGTGGGCATCTGGTATTATACGCGGCCCGAGACGGTGGGGGTGTGGCTGCTGGGGCTACCGATCGAGGAGTGGCTGTGGATGGGAGCGTCAACCTGCTGTCCGCCAGCCTGACAATTGTGCTGGCGGAGCGGGCCGGTCTGGGAGCGGGGCGCGATGCGTCGAGGACATGCTGGGCATGGGCATCGTGGGCCTGGCGGCGGCGAGCGCCGTGCTCGTGCTTGGTTTCTGTCAGGTCTGGCTCACACCTCGTCACCCAGCGCCGTCGCTAGCTTGCGCAGGCCGAGGCGCACGCGCGTCTTGACCGTGCCGAGGGGCAGCCCCTGGTGGGCGGCGATGGCCTGGTGGCTGAGACCCTCGAAGAAGGCCAGTTCGATGGCCTGGCGCTGCTCGCGGGGCAGCGAGCCGAGGGCGCGGCGCACGGCGACCCGTCGCGCCGAGGTGGCCAGGGCGGCTTCCGGTTCCGGTGCGTGGTCCACGACCAGATCAAAGATGGGGGTGCTCTCCTCGCGCTCGACGGCTTGGGGCCGCACCGACTGGCGGCGGAGGGCATCCACGGAGAGGTTGCGGGCGATACGGAGCAGCCAGGCCTGGGGGTCACGCACCGGCTCGCTGGTGGTGCGGGCGGCGCGCCAGGCGCGGATGAACGTCTCCTGGACGAGGTCCTCGGCCAGGGTGGGCTGGCCGACGATGCGCAGCGCCTGGCCGTACACGGCATGGGCATGGCGCTCATACAGGGCGGCCAGGGCCGTGTCGTCGCCCTGGGTAATGCGCAGGACCAGAGCGGCATCGCTGACGACGGCGCTGAGGCGGGGAGACGGGGAAGGCGCGGAACCAAACGGCGCGGCGACCGGCGACAACATGGAGCTACCTCGCGTGGTATTCGGGACCAGGCTCGTAAACGATTTTGCTGTCGCCAGTATAGGGAAATGGTCCTACCGCACTCGTACAGCAGTCCTAACGCGGTCCTACAATGCGAAAGGTGAAGCGTGAAACGTGAACTACTTCCGATGTTCTCATGTTTCACGTTCCACGCCTCACGCATCGGTTGGCGCGACACTACACATCACTGGGAGAGGCGCATGCGCTATGAAGACACCTCGCCCGCAATC
>JAHCIE010000552.1 GCA_026129385.1 Anaerolineae bacterium | reverse complement strand
GTTGGACTGGACACCCCATATCCGCTACTTGCAGCCCGACGAGGTGGGCATCAACAAGTTCGCCTTCGTCATCCATCCCCTGGACGTGAGCTTCATCCACAACCACCCGGCCTTCGCCTGGACGCGCTACATGCCCGACGAGGTGGTCGAGGCCACCGCGGCCTACATGCCGCCCATGTACGTCGGCAGAATCACCGGCGGCCAGTCGCCCGCGACCGGCCAGCGGATTGAAGGCTACTTGATCACCCTGGGCGCGACGCCGCGTCAGATGCTGAACCACGACGAGAAGTTCACCTATGACCGCCTCAACCAGGCGGCCAAGATGTCTGAGCGGATGGGGGCGCGTATCATGGGTCTGGGGGCGTTCACGTCCGTGGTCGGCGACGCCGGGATCACGGTCGCCCATGAGTCGGACATTGCCATCACCAGCGGCAATAGCCTGACCGTCGCGGCGACCCTGGAGGCCGCCAAGCAGGCCGTCATCAAGATGGGCGCGACCGACCTGACCCAGGGCAAGGCCATGATCATCGGCGCCACTGGCTCCATCGGCTCGGTATGCGCCCGCCTCATCGCCCAGGCCATCGGCAACGTGGTACTGGTATCCATCGAGCCGGAGCGCCTCATCGACCTGAAGCGCACCATCGAAGCCGAGACACCCGGCGCTCAGGTCACCATCTCCACGACGGCCGGTGACCTATCCACCGACTGTGACCTCATCGTGACCGCGACATCCGCCTTCGGTCAGCGCATCATCGACATCACCCGCTGCAAGCCAGGCGCGGTCATCTGCGACGTGGCTCGCCCGCCCGACATCAACCCGGCCGAGGCTGCCCTGCGCCCCGACGTGCTGGTCATCGAGAGCGGCGAGGTGCGTATCCCCGGCGACATCGACATCACCTATCCCATCGGTCTGCCGCCCAAGACCGTCTACGCCTGCCTGGCCGAGACGTCGCTACTGGCGATGGAGGGCCGCTTCGAGGACTACACCCTGGGCCGCAACATCACGATGGAGCGCGTCAAAGAGATTTATCAGCTATTCAAGAAGCACGGCTACCAGTTGGCCGGATTGCGCTCCTTCGGCAAGTACATCACCGATGAGGACCTGGCTATCAAGCGCGCGCTGGCCGAGGAGCTACGCAACGACCCAGAGACATTCGCCCGCGTCAAGGCCGAGGCGAGCGCGAAGCTGGCCGACATCCCCATCATGGCGAAGGGCGTCAAGGCCAGCAACGGCTCGACGCTGAAGAAGGTCGCCGTGCCCGTCGCCGCCGCCACCGCCGCCACCGCCGCCGCCGTCGCCGTCACCCGCCGTCGGCGGACGAAAGAACCTGCCTCGTAGACGGACAGGAGCGGGCAGGATTTACAGGATGAACAGGATTGCAGATAAAATTCCTTTCCTGTTCATCCTGTGAGTCGTGTCCAGCCTCTTCGTGGTCGCCATGCGCGTATTGATGCTCTCCAAGGCCCTCGTCGTCGGCGCGTATCAGCGCAAACTCGAGGAGTTGGCCGCCCTGCCCGACGTGGACCTGACCGTGGTCGTGCCCCCCGCCTGGCGCGAGGGTACGACCACGTTGACCCTCGACCGCGCCTACACCCACGGCTACCGCCTGGTGGTCGAGCCGCTGCGCTTCAACGGCCGCCACCACGTCCACACCTACCCCGGCCTGGGTCGCCGCCTGGACGAGGCGCGCCCCGACATCTTCCACATCGACGAGGAACCCTACAACCTCGTCACGGGCCACGCCCTGTGGCTCGCCCGGCGGCGCGGCATCCCCGCCCTGTTCTTCACCTGGCAGAACATCTTGCGCCAATACCCGCCACCCTTCCGTCTCATCGAGCAGTACAGCTACCGCGCCGCGCGCCACGCCCTGGCGGGCAACCGCGAGGCCGCCGACGTGCTGCGCGCCAAGGGCTATCGCGGCAACGTCAGCGTCATCCCCCAGTTCGGCGTCGATCCGGAACAATTCAAGCCCGTCGCCCGCGACGGCGGCGGCCCCTTCCGCATCGGCTATCTGGGGCGTTGGGAACCATACAAGGGGGTGGACCTGCTACTCGATGCGGCGGGCGGGCTACCCGGCGACTGGCGCGTGGAGGTGCGCGGCGGCGGCTCGGCCGGTGACGCCCTACGCGCCCAGGCCGTGCGCCTCGGCATCGCCGACCGGGTCGACTTCGCACCCTACGCGCCCTCGACCGACGTGCCGCGCTACATGGCTCGCCTGGACGCGCTAATCCTCCCATCGCGGACGACGGCGTCGTGGAAGGAGCAGTTTGGGCGCGTACTGATTGAGGCGATGGCAAGCGGCGTGCCGGTGGTGGGATCGGATAGCGGGGAGATTCCCAACGTCATCGGCGATGCGGGCCTGATCTTCCCGGAGGGCAACGCCCTGGCCCTGCGCGGCCACCTCACGCGCCTCATGGCCGACGCCGACCTGCGCCGCGATCTGGCCGCCCGCGGCCGCGCCCGCGTCCTTGCCCACTACACCCACGCCCAGATCGCCCGCGAGACGTGGCAGGTGTACCAGACGCTGCTGGAGGCCCCTTCTCCCCCTGG
>JAHCIE010000551.1 GCA_026129385.1 Anaerolineae bacterium | reverse complement strand
CCCAGCCGGCGCAGGGTGGCTTGCGTCAACTCGGTCCACAGGATGCCGTCGTCCATGTGCATGGCGGCCAGCGCCTCAGCCGTCAGTTGCAGGCCCGCGAAGGACTGGCTGTTGAAAGCGCGCTGAGCGATGGAGGCCAGGTCCGCCCCCGACTGCATCAGCGCCTGGGCGACTTCCAGGGTGCGGGGCGTGGTGCTGGTCGTGCGGAAGCCGAGGGTGTCGGTAACGATGCCCGTCAACAGGGCCGTGGCGGTCGGCTGGTCGGGAACTACACCCAGGGTCAGGCTCAGGAAGTAGACGATCTCGGCCGTGGCGGCCGCGACCGGGTCCAGCACGTTGACCGTCCCGAACTGGGAATTGGTGACGTGGTGGTCGATCATGAGCAGCGGGCGGCCGCCAATGACCTCGCGCGGTAGGATCGCCCCCCGGCGCGCCAAGTCGCTGGCGTCCAGGGACACCAGCACGTCGTGCTGTGGGGTCGGCCCCTCGGCGCGTACGTCGCTCGCGCCGATCAGGTCCTCAAAACGCCACGGCACGGGGTCAGCCAGGGCGACCGTGACTTTCTTGCCGAGGCGGCGCAGCGTCGCGGCGAAGCCGAGTAGCGAGCCGACCGCATCGCCGTCAGGGTCAATGTGGGACGCGGCGAAGATATGCCGCGCCCCCTGCAATAGCTGGATGGCGTCACGCATCGGCGGGATTGTCTCCATCGCTGCCCCCATCCACCGTGTCAGTCTCAAGCTCGTCGAGAATCTCCAGCACCCGCGATGCGCGCCCCACGCTCTCATCATAGTGGAAGGTCAGAGTGGGAGCGCGGCGCAGGTCGAGGGCCTCCGCGATCTGGGTGCGTAGGAAGCCCTGGGCGTGCTTGAGACCCGCCAGCGCGTCGGCGCGGGTCTGCGGATCGTCGCCGCCCACGAAGTACCATACCTTCGCCGCCGACATGTCCTGGTTGACTTCCACATCCGTGACGTTGATCGTATTCAGCCGTGGGTCGGCCGCCTGGCTCAAAGACAGGGACAGCGTGTCCTTGATCACCTCGGCGGCGCGCCCTCGGCGCTTGGTGGATGACATGACGTGCTCCTGGAGAACGTGATGCGTGATGCGTGAGGCGTGATGCGTGATGCGTGAGAAGATCTCAGCTTCTCTTGGTCACGTTTCACGCATCACGCATCACGCTAGAAGACTCGTTCGCGGCGGTAGAATTGCATGCGATCGCCCTCTTCAAAGGCGGTGAAGTTCTCCACCGAGATGCCGCACTCGTAACCCTGGGCCACCTCCCGCACATCTTCGGTCATGCGCTTGAGGTTGGCGATGCGGCTGTCCGCGATGATCTCGCCCTTGCGACTCACGCGCACCCGCGAGCCACGGGTCGCCTTGCCCGACAGGATCATGCAGCCTGCGATGCGGCCGCGCGAGAAGATGGCGCGCACCTCGGCCTCGCCGTGGACGACATCCTCGTACACCGGGTCCACCAGGCCCTTGAGGGCCTTCTCCATGTCCTCGGTGAGCTTGTAGATGACATCGTAGCGGCGGATGGTGACGCCTTGCTGCTCGGCGACGCCGCGCGCCGTGCCGTCGGCGTCCACCTGGAAGCCGATGACAATCGCGCCCGAAGCCGCCGCGAGTGACACATCGTTCTCGGTGATGGTCCCGACCGCCTCACGAATGAACTTGATGCGTGTCTCCTCGGTCGCCAGGTCCTTGAGCGAGTTGACAACCGGCTCCAGCGAGCCTTCGACATCGACCTTGAGGACGACGTTCAGTTCCTTGGTCTCGCCCTTGGTTATCTGTGCGATCAGGTCGGCCAGCGAGCGGCCCCGGGCGGGGGCTCCCGCGCGGGGCGTCACGACTGCCTGAGCGTGGGCGCGGGCGCTCCGCTCATCGGGGAAGACCTCGAAAGTCTGCCCCGCCTTGGGAACTTCGCTCAAACCCAGCACGGCCACCGGCATCGATGGGCCGGCCTCCTTCACGCGCCGCCCCAGTTCGTCGGTCATGGCGCGCACGCGGCCGAAGGACGAACCGGCGGCGATCCAGTCGCCAGTGTGCAGCGTACCGACCTGGACCAGGAAGGTGGCCGTCACGCCGCGCTTGGGGTCTAGATTCGACTCGATGATACTGCCGGCGGCGAGACGGTCGGGATTGGCTGTGATGTCCTCGCCCTCAGCCACCAGGAGGATGGCGTCGAGCAAGTCCTCGATACCCTGTCGGGTGCGGGCGGAGACGGGCACAACGAAGGTCTCACCGCCCCACTCGTCGGCCATCAGGCCCAGATCCGCCAGTTCCTGCCGCACCCGGTCGGGCGCAGCGTTGGACTTGTCAATCTTGTTCAGCGCGACGACGATGGGGACGCCGGCCGCGCGGGCGTGCTCGAGGGCCTCGACGGTCTGCGGCTTGACACCGTCGTCCGCCGCGACCACGAGGACAGCAATGTCTGTTACCTGGGCGCCGCGAGCGCGCATCGCGGTGAAGGCGGCGTGGCCGGGCGTATCGATGAAGGTGATCCTGTGGCCGTCGCGCTCGACCTGGTAGGCGCCGATATGCTGGGTGATGCCGCC
>JAHCIE010000550.1 GCA_026129385.1 Anaerolineae bacterium | reverse complement strand
TGACGCCCAGGATGGTCGTCGCCAGCAGCACGAAGGCAACAATCTGGCCTAGCTCGTCAGCGGCCAGCGCCGTATTGGTCAGCGAGTCGAAAGCCAGGGCGGGCGCGAAGATGTAGAGCACACTCCGCCCCAGGGCGCGGCGGTCGAGATCGATAACGCGCCCCGCCGCGAAGCCGGCCGCGATGATGAGGAAGATGGGAGCGATGACGTCGGCGAGGATGGGGAGCATTGGAGAGCGTAGAGCGTAGAGGATGGAGCGTGATGCGTGATGCGTGAGAAGAGGCTTCAACTGGCTCACGCATCACGTATCACGCATCACGTATCACGTTTCGCGCTTCAGTCGCGTGCGATATCGTCGCGGTTCTTCCAGAGGATGTCGAACTCGTCCTCCTCGCCATCCTCGTCGTCCTCTAGGAACTCGTCCCCCTCATCCTCACCCAGGGCGGCGGCATTGAAGTCCACCTCCAGCCAGTCGGCGTCACCGCCCTGGAAGATCAGCTCGTCCAGCGCATCGGTGGCCGCCTCGGTCAGCTCCTCGTCGTCGCCATCGGCGACCAGTTCCAGGGCGCGCTGTGCAACAGGGCCGCCGATCTGCCCCAGGGCATGAACCGTATTGAGCAACACCTCACGGTCCTTATCGTCCAGGAGCGACACCAGTAGGGGCACGGCCTGCTTCAGCTCCAGCTCGCCACTGGCCCACGCCGCCTGCTGGCGGATGCGCGGGTTGGCATTCTGAAGCTCGAGCAGCACCGTCCCCGACCAATAGGGGTCAAGGTTGCGGCCCATGGCAAAGACCGCGCTGGCCTGCATCTCCTCCGACGGGTCATTGTAGGCGTTCTCGATGATGGCGCGCACCTCGTCGCCGTCGAGGAAGGAGATGGCCTCGATGGCGCGGCGGCGCACGAGTTCCGCCTCGGTCTTGCTGTGGATTGTTGCCAGCAGCGCCTCGCGGACGCGCTCGGTCGGCTCCTCGTCCAACTCCTCCATCTCGGCCAGGAACATATACTTGCCCAGGCCCGTCGCGGCCGCGGCGCGGACCTCGACGTCCTCGTCGGTCGTCAATAGATGCAGGAACGGCGGGATGAACTCCTCGCCCTCGCTCTCCCACAGGTTGTTGACGGCCGAAGCGCGCACCGTCGCGTCGGGATCGGTAAGGGCCGTGCCGTACAGGGGGGTGAACTCCACCTCGAAGGACTCCATGCCCAGCGCGCCGAGGGCCTTCATCACCTCACGGCGGCGCTCGATCGGAATGGTCGGCCAGGCGGCGGCGAATCGGGCCACATCGGGCTTTCGCGCGTTGGACAGGCCATTCAGAACGGCCAGGTCCAGGGGGTGACTGGTATCAATCACACGGTCGAGCGCCGTGTCAAACGTCATTTCCATCGCTTACTCCTCCGAGGCTTTGGGGCGGTTTGCCCTCATCCATCACTATCCCTCAGACGCCACGGCGGTGGCTACCTTACCCGGCGAGTCACGGCTCAAACAGATGGTCGGCCACGAGGCGCGTCGGCCCCGCGGGGCCGTTGACAATGATGCGCTGGACGGCGGGCAGCGCGCGCAGCCGTTCCACCACCGCCGCCTCATCGCGCGCCTCGCAAATGAGATGGACGTTGGGACCAGCGTCGAGGGTGAAGTAGACGGCGATACCTTCGGCCCGCCAGCGCGGGCAGAGTCGCATAATCTCCAGCGTCGCCGGTTCCCAGTACAGGATGGGTGGGTGGGAGGTCATCGCCAGCACGTGCAGGGCAATCGCCTCCGCCTCCAACTCCTCCCCCAGCGCCGGCATGTCCCGCCCCGCCAGCGCTGCCCGCACGCGGGCCAAACGGCGGGGCAGGTCGGCCAGTCGCGCCGCAAGAAACGGGGATGTCTCGGCCAGACGGTGGCCCTGCGCCGAGCCGACCGCCTTATGCTCCTCACTGACCACGGCCAGCACATCCCGGAGCGCCCAGTGGTCGGGCGGAGCGATGGACTCGGCGTAGGACGAGGCGTGGTCGTGGCCGGCGCGCCACAGGGTGTAGCCGCCGGGGATAGATCGGCACGCCGAGCCAGAGCCGAGGCGCGCCACGGCCGACAACTCGCGCTCCGACAGGTCGAGGCCCAGGGCGGCCGCGGCCGCCACCGTCAGCGCGGCGAAGCCCGCCGCCGACGAGGCCATGCCCGTGCCCATCGGAAAGGAATTGCGTGAGACGACACGAGCGCGAGTCGCCGCGCCGACCAGACGGCGCAGGTGATCCAGGTGACGCGAGACGCGCACTGTCTGCGCCTCGTTTGCCAGGTGGCCGTCGATGGTCAGGCTATCGGCGGCATGATCGCCAAAGTGGACCGTAGTGACCGTCATGGCGTCACTCAGATTCATGCTGAGGGAGTCATTGTAGGGGATATTCAAGTCAGGGACACGCGCGCCCCAGTACTTGACAAAGGCGATATTAGCGAAACCACAGGCTGTTGCGTGCCGGTCAATCATTGCGGCCAGGTTGCCCCCTCTTCGTGAATCGCCCACAATTGTACCATGTATGCTCAGGGGGGTAAACAGGGCAATCACATCTCGAATGGCGGAGCGGGAAA
>JAHCIE010000055.1 GCA_026129385.1 Anaerolineae bacterium | reverse complement strand
CGCGCCCCCCGCCGACGACACCCACAGCGGCCGCCACGTCACGCCATCGAGCGTGGCAAATACGCCGGCCGGGCCGGTGGCGAATCTGCGGCCAGCTTCAACCGCATCGAAGGCCATATCGCGCAGTAACACCTGGCTAGAGCCAGCCTCCGATGTCAGGTCGACGGGAAACGCGCCGTTCTCGGTAAGGGCAGCGCGGAGGTTGACATCCGCCTGCCAGGTAGCGCCGCCGTCGTCCGAGCGGAAGACGTCGTTGCGATCGAGAACGTATAGCCGGTTGGGCCGATAGGGGTCGACGAAGAAGCGCCGCGCCTGTTGCGGGCCTGGCGGAGCGGCCGGCGCCAGACGCCGCCAAACCGTTTCACCGCGCCGCCACGTCCACAGCCCGGCGGTACTCCCCGGATCGCCCACGTACAGGACCGGGTCCTCGTGCCCGCCGCTCGGCTGGACCACGTTGATATCGGCCGAGGGTAGATCCGGCCCCTGGCGGAACACCTTCACGCCGGGACCTTCGGCGGTCGCGGCGGTCACCCAGTCGGCGTTACTCGTGATCGTGCTCATCGCCGTCGTGCGCATCACCCGCGCCGCCGCACCGTCCTTGATGATCGTCACAAAGTCACCATCGGGGCGCGGGTCCTCGCCGGATCCCGTCAGGACCAGGGGGCGGTAGCCATCGTTGTAATGGTTGCTGACCGTGTTCCACGGTGACTTACCGTCGCTGGCCGGCGGCGGCCCGACGATGCGCTGACGGGCGCTGGTCCCCCACGAGGCATCCGGAATCGCGCCGGGCGCAGCGGTATACAGGAACACCGAGCGTTGCCCGTCGCGCGGGGCGAACACAATCAACCGGTTCGGCTGGCGCGGGTCAGCGAAGGAGCAGTCGTTGTCGCCGCCCCGATAATCTTGGGTCCGCCACGTCGCGCCGCCGTCACGGCTGAAGAACCCGTTGTTGTCGCCCATCTGGATGGTCAGCGCTGGCGGCTGCCCACGCCTGGGCTGTACAGCCACATTCACCAGCCCAAGCGTCGCGAGGCCGGCCGCAAACGTCCAACTCGCCGCGCCGTCGGTACTGGTCACCGCACCGCCGTCGTTCACCATCACGATGCGCCCGGTCGGCCGGTCTGCGCCCGACCAACGGAAGTTGGTCGTGACGGCAATGCCGTGAGGGTCAACGTGTACATCGCCGCCGTCGATGCGTGTCCAGCTGCCGACACTCGATGGCTCGCCCAGGCAGACGTGGACGGTGCGTCGGTCGGAGAAGATGAAGTGGAGGGGTCCGCCCCGCGGGCGATGGGCCAGTACGTAGTCCGTGCCGCTGGCCGTGGTGCCCGGCGCGCCTACCGGCGGCGCGGGTAGCGAGACCCAGGTCGCCGCGCCACTGGCCGGGAACGTCGCCCGCAGGAACTCGCCCGCGTTGCGCGACACGTACACCACAGCCGGGTCGTCCGGGTGGACACATAGCGTCTGAACACAACTGCCGAGGCCATCGGCCGGCGAGCCGAGGGCAAGGTCGAAGGGGTCGACGGTCCATGTCGCGCCGAGGTTGGTGGAGCGCAGCAGTCGCGCGCCGGCGGCGTAGAGGGTAGGCCCTCCCGTCGGTCCACGTCCCAGGGCCACGTACCAGTAGGGACCGGGCGCTGGGGGCGTGCGGTTGGTCCACGTCGCCCCGCCGTCGATACTGACCGCCACCGCCTCCTGGCTGCCCGCCACGGCGAAGCTTGGACTGACCTGGTCGAAGGCCACCCCGCCGACGGTGGCAAAAGCGCCGTTCGCACGCTGGAACTGGTGGACCAACGCCCACGTCCGCGCGCCGTCAGTCGAGCGGTAGATGCCGTTCTTGGCTGGCACACGGCTGTCTCGGCCGGTGGTGGCGAGCACGACATCAGAGTTACGGGGAGAGATAGCCAGACCATATACGGCCGGGGCCACGATAGCGCCACTGACGGCCGCGGGCGAGGACGGTTGGGGACGCTCAGGGTGAATCCAGATGGCCCCGCCGTCGTCGGAACGCCAGACGCCCGAGTGGCCGCCCAGATAGGTGCGTCCCCCGTCGGCGGCCAGGGCGACGCACAAGGCCTTACCAGAGACAGACTGGTGGAACTTATCAATCGTGATCTGGGTCTGCGAGCGACGAGGGCTGACATCAACAACGGCCATCAAACGCTCCTTTCAGACCTCGATCCGGCCGACCAGAGTCACCGGCTCGGAGGCATCGACCGCGACGGCTCGCACTGCCTGACGGTCCCCGATATCCACCACCAGCCGATACGCGCCAGGGGCCACCAGGAGCTGGCCGGCCGACTCGAATGTAAACACGCCGTCGGGGTCGACGCGAGTCTCGGCGAGGACCCGCCCGGCCAACTCGAGGCGCACGCTCGCCCCCGAGGCCGGCGTATCCGCGTCAGTATCCCACACGACACCTCGGATTCCCTCTGCGTACTCCACGGGAGTGGACATGCTACCCTCCCTCGGCGTGGCGAGATGCGTCTATCGATGTGGTGTTGGATGAAGGGGTTAGGTGATAGGGTTGGATGAAGGGGTTGGGTGAAGGGCCATTATGCGACAGGCGCCATTCCTTGTCAACCCGTTGGGATGACTCAGACGAGCGAACAGCCCAGAAAGCGCGCGTAGCGCTCAGCGGCGGCGGCGAAGGCCGCGCGACCGACCGCGGGCTGGCCGGGGAAAGGCAGCGGAGTGACAGCTACGCTGCCGCCTTTGACCGTCCGCGACCACGTACCGACGACGCGGTCATCAACCACTATGATGGGCCGGAAGACGCCATTGGCCCCAGGCGCGACCGCCTGGGCGTCGCCAGGGTCGAGGGACGCGCTGCGGTCGCGGTAGCCGAGCAAGAATTCGTCGTAAGCGGCCAGCAAGTGGACGCCCTCGACGGGATGGCCGGGGTCGAGAGTCGCAGGCGACTGCCAGTAGTCTTGGCCGTCGAGCGTCGCCTGGGCCAGGTCGGCCTGAGCGGCGGCCAGACCCGCGCGTGCGTCGGCGGTGGTCAGGCCCGCCCACCCCATGAAGTCTTGCGGCGTGGCCGGGCCGTGGCCCGCGAAGTAGCGGCGCGCCAGCTCGGCCAGGGCGGTGTCGCGGTCGAGGGCTGACGAGGGCGGCAGCCACTCGTCGAGGAGGACGAAGGTGGGCTGCTTGCCTTCGTGGGGGCCGAAGCACAGCACAGCCTGCCGCGCCAGATGGCCGAGGATGTGGATGCCGCGCTGGCCGGTCGTGGCGATGCCCGCCATTTCCAGGGCGCGATACATGCCGTCCCGGGTGAGCCGCCGACCACCGTGTAGGGCGGCCACGAGGGCATCACGGCTGCGCGCCAGGTCGTCCGGTGTCAGTTCGAGCTGGCGGTGGCGGCCGGCGGTGGCGGCCATGACACGCGGGGCGAGCAGCGCGAGCAGCCAGCGCACGTCGGCGGCAGCGACGAAGTGGAGGGTGCCGCGCATGGGCCAGGTGCGGACGATGGTGCGGTTGGTAATGGCCCGCTCGATATCGGCGTCCACCGCGTCGGGCAGGCGCAGGCCAACGGCCCATTTGGCGGCGGCGTAGTCCTGGGCCTGGACCGCGCCGAGGGCGGCGACGACCTCCCCCGGCGTGCGGCAGCGGGTGGCGACGATGTGCTGGGCATAGAGGCGTCGGCGGGCCAGTTCCGGAGGTGTCATAGTCCTTGCGCATGAGACCTGACAGGTTCTAGAAAACCTGTCAGGTCTGGCTCCTCGCGGGGCGGCGAAGAAGGACGGCGGCGACGGCAATCGCCAGGCCGCCTGTCAGCCACGGCCACACCCAGACCAGGTCGCCAGGGCCACCGGGGCCGGTGCGGGGTACGGTGCGGCGGATGCGGATAAGGCGATACGGGGCCGTCTCGGCGGCAAAGTTGGAGTCGGGCATGTGCTCGGCGTCGAGTCCGACCAGCCTGCCCGCGAAGCCACTGGCGCGGATGACCTCGCGCAGCAGGGGCAGGCGGCGCGGCGACGTGGAGATGTCCTCGGCGACGCCCTGCCACCAGCCTTCGGGCAGCCACACTTCGACGTCGGGGCGAGCGAGGATATTGCGGTACCAGTCGGAGCCACGTCCAAAGCCCGCCGTGCAGTAGATATCGTTGTCGATGATGGCATAGTTGATCGGGGTACGGCGGGGCAGGCCGGAGCGGCGACCGGTATGGGTAAGCACCATGATCTGGCCGCCGCTGTCGGGCGCCGCGTTGACCATCGGTCCCAGGCCAAGCCGCCACAGCAACAGCATGAGGCGATTGCCCAGCTTGAACGCCTGGCGCAGCGCTTCCATTGTTTTAGGGCTGGTTGTTGCGGTCATGGTCGTCGGCCTCTTAGCAGCATCCCCCGCCCGGCGCGGCCGAGGCGGGGGATGCCTGTTGTGGATAGCAAGCTTGCCTAACCGAGGCTAAGCCGTCGCCGAGCTGTAGCCGCGCAAGGCCGCCTGGGTCAGCTCGCGGTTGATGCGAGCGATGGCGCTCATGGGAATGTGAGCCGGGCACACGGCGGAGCACTCGCCGTGGTTGGTGCAGCTGCCGAACCCCAACTCGTCGTGCTCGCTGAGCATCGCCACGACGCGCTGGTAACGCTCCGGCTGGCCCTGGGGCAACTCAGCCATGTGGGCCACCTTCGCCCCGGTAAACAGCATGGCCGAGCCGTTGGGGCAGGCGGCGGCGCACGCACCGCAGCCGATGCACACCGCATAGTTCATCGCCGCTTCAGCGTTGTTCTTGGGCACAAGCATGTCGTTGCCGTCGGGCGCGCTGCCGACACTGGCGCTGATGAAGCCGCCCGCTGACATGATTCTGTCCAGCGCGGTCCGGTCGACAATGAGATCCTTGAGCACCGGGAAAGGGCGGGCGCGGAAGGGTTCCAGCGTGAGCGTCTCGCCCTCGCGGAAATGGCGCATGTAAAGCTGGCAGGTCGTCGATGCCTTACCGCCATGCGGAATGCCATTGATGACAATGCCGCAGATACCGCAAATCCCCTCGCGGCAGTCGGAGTCGAAGGCAATGGGGTCCTCGCCCTGGTGGACGATGCCCTCGTTGACGATGTCCAGCATTTCGAGGAACGACATATCGGGGCTGATGTCGTTAACCGGGTATGTCACAAAGCGGCCGGGCGCATTCGCGTTAGGCTGCCGCCACACATTCAGCGTCAGGTTCATGGTTTCTCCACCTACTTGTAGCTGCGCACGGCGAGCTTCACGTTTTCGTACACCAGCGGTTCCTTGACCAGGATGGGCGGCTCGGCTCCGTTGTAGCCCCAGGCCGCCACGTAGGCGAAGCGCTCGTCGTCGCGCTCGGCCTCCCCCTCCGCCGTCTGGTGCTCAACCCGGAAGTGCGCGCCACACGATTCGTCGCGGGCCAGGGCATCAATGGCCATCAGTTCGGCCAGTTCCAGGAAATCGGCCACGCGCAAAGCATGCTCCAATTGCTGATTCAGCTCTTCGGGGCCGCCGCTGACGCGCACATCGCGCCAGTATTGTTCGCGGAGGTGGCGAATCTTACTCAGGGCTGAGACGAGGCTTTCCTCGCTGCGCGCCATGCCTACATAGTCCCACATGATGTGGCCCAGCTCGCGGTGGAACGTCGCCACCGTCTTGGAACCATTGACGGCGAGCAGGCGGCGAATCTTGGCTTGAATCTCGTTCTCAGCCTCGGCGAAGGCCTCGTCCTGGGTCGTGATTGGCTCGGGCTTGGCGGTGGCAATGTAGTCGGGCAGCGTGGCGGGCAACACCCAGTAACCATCGGCGAGACCTTGCAGCAGCGCGCTCGCGCCGAGGCGGTTAGCGCCGTGGTCGGAGAAGTTAGCCTCGCCGCCCACGAACAAGCCCGGCACGTTGCTCATTAGCTTGTAGTCGACCCACAGGCCGCCCATCGTGTAGTGGGTGGCCGGGTAAATGCGCAGTGGAACCTCGTAGGGGTTCTCATCGGTGATCTGCTCGTACATCTCCATCAGGTTGCCGTAGCGTTCTTCAATGACCTTCTTGCCGAGGCGATTGATAGCATCGCGCAGGTCGAGGTAGACGCCGTAGCCACCCGGCCCCACACCCCGCCCCTCGTCGCAGACGCGCTTGGCGGCGCGCGACGAGATGTCGCGGGGAGCCAGGTTGCCGTAGCTGGGATACATGCGCTCCAGGTAATAGTCGCGGTCCTCTTCGGGAATCTCGTTGGGGGGCCGGTTGTCGCCCGCCTTCTTGGGAACCCATACCCGCCCATCATTGCGTACCGACTCGCTGATGAGGGTCAGCTTCGACTGGTAGTCGCCCTTGACGGGGATACAGGTGGGGTGAATCTGGGTAAAGCACGGATTGGCGAAGAGAGCGCCGCGCTTGTGGGCGCGCCAGACAGCGGTAGCATTCGCGCCGCGAGCGTAGGTGGACAGGAAGAAGACGTTGCCGTAGCCGCCGGTGCAGAGCACCACGGCGTCGGCGGCGTACGATTTGATCTCGCCCGTGACCAGATCGCGGGCCAGAATGCCCCGCGCCACGCCATCCACCAGGACAAGGTCGAGCATCTCCTGGCGGGGGAACATCTTGACCATGCCCCTGTCCATCTGGCGTACCAGGGAACTGTAGACGCCGAGGAGCAGCTGTTGCCCCGTCTGGCCGCGCGCGTAGAAGGTACGCGCCACCTGCGCGCCGCCGAAGGAGCGCGTGTCCAGATAGCCGCTGTACTCGCGGGCGAAGGGCACGCCGGAGGCGACGCACTGGTCGATGATGTCGATGCTGAGCTGCGCCAGTCGGTAGACGTTGGCCTCGCGGGAACGGTAGTCACCGCCCTTGACCGTGTCCATGAACAGCCGCCAGATGCTGTCACCGTCGTTGCGGTAGTTCTTGGCGGCGTTGATACCGCCCTGGGCGGCGATGCTGTGGGCGCGGCGCGGGCTGTCCTGGTAGCAGAAGTTCAGGACATTGTAGCCCTGTTCACCGAGGACGGCGGCGGCCGCGCCGCCGGCCAGGCCGGTCCCTACAACAATGATCGTATGCTTGCGGCGGTTGTGGGGGGCGACCAGCTTCATGTCAGCCTTGGACGTGTCCCATTTCCGGTCGAGGGGGCCGGCGGGCACGTGGGCATCCAGCGTCTGGTCGGAGACGTACCAGAGGGGTTTCGTCGAGGTGGCTACCTGCGGCGCAGTTTCAATAACGGTGGTCATGCCTGAATCCTTTCCGTCCCTAGACGTTCATGACGCCCATCAGAACAATGCTGATGGGAACCAGGGCGAAACCTAGCGGGACGGCAATAGCGACGAGCTGGCACAGGCGGTGCTTCAGACTCTTCGAGGGATAGGTGTTCCAGCCGAGGCTGTGGAACAGGCTCCAGATGCCGTGGTTGAGATGCAAAGCGAGCACAATCATCATAAGGATATAGAAGGCGGCGATCAGGTTGTTGCTGAAGAGCAGGATGAGGTTACGATAAACTTCCCCTTCCTGGAAGCCATTCAGCAGGGCGCCCGTCGTGAGTTGCCCAATATGAATGACCAGGAAGACGGCAATGAACACGCCGCCCCAGCGCATGGTGCGCCCGCTAAAGTCGGCCGCCAGCCAGCGACGGCGGCTGTACTTGACGGGGCGACTGGCCCAACTGAGGCGACTCAGCTGCCAGGCCATCCAGACGTGCAGGACCAGCGATACGACGAGCACGATGCGCACCAGCCATAGCACGCCCTCGTAGCCCACAACCTCCTGGCCGAAGGTGCGTAGAAAGTGTGCCCAGCCGTCAATGGCTTCAGCCCCCTGGAAGAATTTCAGGTTGCCGAACATATGAAGCATGACATACAGGACCCAAATGCCACCGGTGATAGCCATGATGACTTTCTTGCCGATGGTGGTCCGGTAGAAGGACAGTACGCCTACCATAGTGTTCCTCTCTGGATGTAGCTGTTGGTTCAGCAGAATAGACGAGGCAGAAGTGGCGCTATGCTCTGATTATAAGATCAGACAAAGGGCTTGTCAACCCAAATGACGTGGCGTGACACACGGTGGGCAAGACTGCCCACCGACCAATGGCGCACAGACGACTGAAGCCTCTGCCCGTGGCGTACCGGCTTCAGTCGTTACATAGCGCGCCCTAGCCTTAGCCCAGGCTGTCGAGGTAGCTCTGATAGGCGTCGGCGTCGAGTAGCTCATCGACGGCCGTCGGGTCGTCGGGCCGCACGACGACCATCCAACCCTGGCCGTAGGGGTCAGCGTTGATCAGCTCGGGCTGCGCCTCTAGGGCCGCATTCGCCTCAACTACCGACCCGCTCAGGGGCGCGAAGAGATCCGACGCAGCCTTGACCGACTCGACCACGCCGAAATGCTTCGCCTGAGTGATATTGCCGCCCGCCTGGGGAAGCTCCACGTAGACGACATCCCCTAGCTGCTCCTGGGCATATTCGGTGATGCCCACCCGCACGACGTCGCCCTCGACCTTCGCCCACTCGTGTTCCTTGGTGTACTTCAGGCCCGCAGGCACGCTGCCCGCCATCTTTCCTCCTACGTCGGTGTAGTGACATGAACAAGGACGGGCTGATTGTACATCAGGACCCGTCCCATGTCTATTGCCAACAACGGCCTGCGCCGCTATTCTGTGCTTCCTGTGACCCGCCGCAACCCCGCCAGGCTACATGTGCATCGGGAGACCGGTGACGCCGAGGGCGGCCTCGTGGACCGTCTCGGACAGAGTTGGATGGGCGAAAATGACGGACTGAATCTCCTCGACGGTCAACTCGTTGGCGCGGGCGAGGGCGATCTCGTGAATCATCTCCGTCACCTCGGGGCCAACCATGTGCGCGCCGAGAATCTCGCCGTATCTGGCATCGGCGACGATTTTCACGAAGCCCTCCGTGTCGCCCAGGGCGCGGGCGCGGCCGCTGGCCGAGAAGGGGAACTTGCTAACCTTAACGTCGTAGCCTGCCTCGCGGGCCTTGGCTTCGCTCAGGCCAATGCTGGCGACCTCGGGGTGGGCGTAGGTACAGCTGGGGATATTGTCCCAGCGCATGGGGTGAGGATTGAGGCCCGCAATGTGCTCCACAGCAATGACACCCTCATGCATCGCCTTGTGCGCCAGGCGCGGCCCCTTGACGATGTCGCCAATAGCGTAGATGCCGGGTACGTTGGTCTGGAGGTAGTCGTTGACCTGAATGACGCCACCGCGCCCGACCTCGACGCCCAGCGCCTCCAACCCCAGGCCCTCAACATTACCCACATTGCCCGCGCCGAGCAGCGCCACGTCGCCCTCCAGGACGGTTGTCTGGCCATCCTTGCTGACGGTCATCCTGACACCGCTCTCGGTAGCCTCGATGCTTTCCACCCGGGTACCCAGGTGGAGGTCCACGCCGCGCTTGACCAGCGCCTTCTGTAGCGCGGTCCCGCACTCGGCGTCTTCCAGGGGCAGCACCTGGCCCAGCATCTCGACGATGGTACACTTCGTTCCATACGCGCTGTAGACCGTGGCAAACTCGGTGCCGATGGCGCCCGCGCCCATGATGAGCATCGCCTTGGGAACATTGGGCAGCGCGACAGCGGCCTTACTGGTGATGATGCGCTGCTCGTCCACCGTCACCCCGGGTAGCACAAAGGGCCGCGCGCCGGTGGCGATGATGATGGCGCGCGTACTCAGGTCGCGCCCCCCATCGCCGCCCTCGACATGGACGGCGGTGGGGCTGGTGATGCTGGCGGTACCCTGGACGAAATCGACCTTGTGCTTCTTGAACAGGAACTGGATGCCCTGGCGCGACTGGCGCACGACGCGCTCGGCGCGCTTCGTGCCCACCTGCCAGTCCACCTTGACGTCGCCGGCCGTGACACCAAACTGGTCCGCGTTGCGCACCAGATCAACGATCTCGGCGTTGCGTAGCAGGGCCTTAGTCGGAATGCAGCCCCAGTTGGTGCAAACGCCGCCGATATCGCCCTTCTCTACGCAGGCAACTTTCAGGCCCAATTGCCCGGCGCGGATGGCCGCCACGTAACCACCGGGGCCGCTGCCAATGATAATGACGTCGTAGGTTTGCTCGGCCACGAAACCCCTCCTTATGGGAATAGTTCGCGTTGACAGGTGAAACGTGAAACGCGACACGTGAGAACCGGCCAAGGCTCACGCATTACGTTTCACGTTTCACGCCTCACGTTTCACGCTCTACAGTACCAGTCGCTGCGGGCTTTCCAACTGCTCCTTGATGGTCTGCAGGAAGCGGGCAGCCATAGCGCCGTCGATGACACGATGATCCGACGACAGGGTAACGCGCATGATGTCGCGCGGTACAATCTGGCCGTCACGCACTACCGCCTCCGTCAGCGCCGACCCAACGGCCAGGATGGCTGCCTGGGGCGGGTTGATGATGGCAGTGAACTCCTCAACGCCCATGCTGCCCAGGTTGGACACCGTGAACGTCCCGCCCGCCAGATCGTCGGGCTTGAGCTTGTTGTTGCGGGCGCGCTCGATGGCGGCCTTCGCCTCGACAGCCAGTTGCGACAGGGTCTTCTGGTTGGCGTTGGACACCACCGGCGTCAACAGGCCGTCGTCCAGGGCGACGGCGATGCCCAGGCTCACGTTGGGGTGGCGCGTGATGCCCTGATCGCTGACGGTGACGTTGATCTCAGGGTGCCTGACCAGGGCGTTGGCGACGGCCTTGAGCACCAGGTCATTGACCGACACTTTGATGCCGTCAGCTTGCAGAACCTTGTTGATGTCCTCGCGCCACGCCAGGGCAGCGGTCACGTCAATGGGCACGGTGACGAAGAAGTGGGGGCTGGTCTGGTAGCTCTGTTGCAGGCGTTGGCCGATGACCTGGCGCATACGGCTGAAGGGCACGGTCTCGCCAGCTGAGGCGGCCATCGGCGCAGAGGGCGTCGCCACAGGCATAGGCTGAGGGGTGGGCTGAGCCACCGGCGCCGGCGCAGGCGCAGCGGGGACCGGCGCGGGCGCAGCCGGCGTCGCGGGCGCGGGGGTCGGCGTCGTGCCACGGTTCGCCAGCGCCTCCTCCACATCCAGCTTCACGATGCGACCGCCGGGACCAGTGCCTTTGACCTGGCGCAGGTCCAGGCCATGTTCGTCGGCAATCCGGCGTGCGATGGGTGAGGCGCGCAGACCGCCAATCGGTGCGCCTTCTGCACTGGCGCTCGTGTCGGACATGCCGGGCACAATCGGCGCCGGCGCGGCCGCGGTACCGGTGGCACTTGTGACAGGCGGGGCCTCCTGCAATATGGCCTGACCCGCGGGGGCCGAGCCACCATTCGTGACTGTCTCGACCTTCTCGCCAGGCGCGGCGAGGATGGCGATCACCTCGCCCACCGGGTACGTCTGACCCGCCTGGCCGATGATCCTGGCCAGAGTTCCAGCCTCAAAGGCTTCGATCTCAATGTTGACCTTGCCGGTCTCGATCTCGGCCAGAATTTGACCCTTTTGGATGTCGTCGCCCTCTTGCACTTTCCAATCAACAATCGTTCCCTCGGTCATGTCGTAGCCCATCCTGGGCATGACCACATCGGTTGACACAGGCCACTCCTTGTGAATGCACCGTGAGGCGTGAACCGTGATAGCCGGCACCGGCCTTCACGCCTCACGATTCACGTTTCACGAGACACGTTTCACTCAGCGCTCATCGCCAAAGTAGCGTCAAGATGCAGGAAGACCCTTAGCGGACGACACCCATCTCGCGCAAGCGGGTGATAACCTTGTCGGGGCTGGGCATGGCAGCGCGCTCCAGGTCGCGAGCGTAGGGCATAGGCGCTTCGACCAGGCCAAGCCGCTCGATGGGGCCATCCAGCCAATCGAAGGCCTCGCGCGTCACAGTGGCTGCAATCTCCGCGCCAATGCCATAGGATTGCCAATCTTCCTCGATGATGAGACCCCGATTGGTCTTCTTGACCGAGTTGATGACCGTCTCGGCGTCCCATGGGCGCAGGCTGCGCAGATCGACGACCTCGGCCTCGATCCCCATCTCTGAAAGCTGCTCGGCGGCCTGCATGGCGGTCAGGAACTGCCGGGAGTAGCAGATCAGCGTGACGTCCTTGCCCTCGCGCTTGACGTCAGCGCTGCCAAAGGGCACGATGACATCGCCGTCGGGCACTTCGCCCTTGGTGCGGTACAGGCCAGTGTTCTCAATGAAGATAACAGGATCATCCTGGCGGAAGGCAGCCAGCAGGAGGCCTTTGGCATCCGCCGGGGTGGCCGGGGTGACAACCTTAAGGCCGGGCACGTGGGCGAAGTAGACTTCGAAGTTCTGGGCGTGGGTCGCGCCTAGCTGCGCGCCCGCGCCGCCCGCGGTGCGAATGATGACCGGGGCTTTGATGCGTGCGCCGAACATATAGTGAACCTTCGCCGCATGGTTGATGATGGCATCCAACGCCAGCAGAGCGAAGTTGATGGTCATAATCTCGGCCACCGGGCGTAGGCCCGCCATAGCGGCGCCGGTCGCCACGCCGGCGATAGCGCCCTCGGCGATGGGTGTATCGCGGATGCGCTCAGGGCCAAACTCGTCGGCCAGATTCGAGGTGACGGCGTAGGAGCCGCCATAGGCGTAGATGTCCTCACCCATGATGAATACATCCGGGTTGCGACGCATCTCCTCACGCAGGGCGTCGGTAATGGCTTCTAGATAGGTGCGAACTGGCATCGATGGTAACTCCATGAACGTCTCGCCACCGACGGCGGCGGACGGGATTACGCGGACGGCGTCGAAATGATCGCGGCTTCAGGGTTGGCGCTGACCGGGCTGGCGTAGATATCCTCCGTAAGAGCCTCCAACGGCGGCGCGGGGCTGGCCTCGGCGAAGCGGACGGCCTCCTCGATCTCGCGCTTGACATCATCCTCCATCTTCTTGGCCGCCTTCTCCGTCAGCAATCCCTCTTCCATGAGCTTCTGGCGCATGTGAAGGATAGGATCGCGGTGAGTCCACTCGGCGACCTCCTCTTTGTCGCGATAGCGCTGTGGGTCAGCCATAGAGTGGCCACGGAAGCGGTAGGTTGACAGCTCCAAGAAGTACGGCCCCTTGCCATCGCGCACGTGCTCGACAGCGCGGCGCGTCGCCTCGTACACGGCAACGACGTCCATGCCATCGACACGCTCGGCCGGGATGTCGTAGGCGCACACCTTATCAGTCATTTCGACGACAGCGGAGTGGACGGCCAGAGCCGTGCCCATGCCGTACAGGTTGTTCTCGACGATGAAGATCACGGGCGCTTCCCATAGCTTGGCGAAGTTCAGCGACTCGTGGAAGTAGCCGTTGGGCGTCGTGCCGTCGCCCATGACGACCGCGACGATGCGGCTCTCCTTCTTGTACTTGTAGGCGAAGGCAACACCAACGGCCAGGGGCAGATGGCCACCGACAATAGCATAGCCGCCCCAGTGGCCCGCCTGATAGTCGAAGAAGTGCATGGAGCCGCCCTTCCCCTTGACCAGGCCGGTCTCCTTGCCAAACAGCTCGGCCATGGCCTCCTTCGTCCCAGCGCCTTTGGCGAGGGCATGGCCGTGGTCGCGGTAGTGGGACATGAGGATATCCTGCGGTTCGAGAGCAGCGACGACCCCGACCGCGCAGGCTTCCTGGCCATTATAGAGATGGACGAAACCAGCGATACGGCCGCGGGCATACCACTCGGCCGTCTTGTCCTCAAATTCTCGAATGAGCAGCATCTGCCGCAGCATGTGCAGCAGTTGGGCTTTGGTCAATGGTTTATGTGTGGTTGCCACAGCCATGGCATGGTCCTCCAATTGAACGGGCAAACGCGACTCCGGCGACAATGCAACGCGACATTCCAGAGGGGATCACGGGCTGCAACACTGCAATCCCGCTCCGGCCGAAGGCTGCTGCATCGAATAGCTAGCAAGGCAAGGGAATAGGGCGGCGCATCCCATAGATTATAGATGCTTCGCCGGACAGCGTCAAACAGAGATTTCGCCGCCAACCCCAATAAGTCAAGCGCTGCAAATTTCACACATGAAGCAATTTCGATATACTACCGATGTCATTCGGAAGGCAGTACACATCGCAGTAAGTATCATGAGGAGTGTGCATGTTTCGAGCTACGCTATTGACCGTGACGGTTGTCGCCCTGCTATCCCTCGCCGCCTGCGCGCCTGGCGCCACGGCCCCTGCCGCCCCCACCACGGCCCCCGCTGCCCCCACCGCCGCCGCCAAGGCCGCCGCCCCCACCACGGGCGC
>JAHCIE010000549.1 GCA_026129385.1 Anaerolineae bacterium | reverse complement strand
AAACCCAGGCGACATTGCTGGCGGAGAGGGGGGACGTGGTGACAAGCTCCCAGCCTTGTTGGCCCAGGAGGGTCAACCAACTGAAGTCATGGGCGGGCGAGGCCTGATAGACGTAATACTCCCAGGTGGCGCCGACCGAACTGCCACCTGGATCGCCCGAACCCGGACCAATCCAGACAGACCCCTTGCCACCGCACGCGGCGCAGGCTACCGTCTGGCGGCCCTCTGGGTCAAACCCCGCTTGTTTCAAGCACGATGGGCAGGACCTGGTATTGGCCCAACCCTGCAGGCACACGCCTTTCCCCAGGCAATGCGCGCATGGCTTGACCTCGCCGGTAGAGGTGGTGGCCGCTCCGACAGGAGTCGACATCATAATCCTCCTTCAGGCCTACTCACCTGCCATCTGTCTAGGGCAGGGGATGTCAATTAGGATGCATCTTACCACAACACTCGGCTTGTGTCAATGTGGCGCCAATGTCTTATAGGCGAGGCAAGACAATCCCCTGCTGGCGCATGTACTTGCCCGCCTTGTCGGCGTAGCTCGTCTCGCACACCTCGCTGCCACGCAAGAACAACACCTGCCCGATGCCCTCGCCCGCGTAAATGAGGGCGGGCAGCGGCGTGGTGTTCGAAATCTCGATGGTCACCTCGCCCTCCCATTCCGGCTCCAAAGGTGTGATGTTGATGATGATGCCGCAGTTGTGAACGAAGACCCCCGCCTCGAGCGCGAAGTTGCCCGCCTCCGGCACGGCCAGGCAATACACGTCATGAACACCAGGTAGGTCGCGAATGGCGGCAACGCGGTGATTCTTGGGCTGTCGCTGACCACGGAACGCGGCCAGAACCTCAGGAAAGCGGTGAAACACACTGCGATCACACCCAAGGAGCCGGGCCGCGCCGCGAATTGAGCCTGTCTCGTCGAGCGCCGCTCGCACCGTCTCAGCCGTGATGCCAGCCCGCGTGCGGAGGCGGCGAGCGATCTCGGCCTGTTGCGTATGGCGTTCTGCACTGGCCCTGGACCACGCGGAGGTCATCATCCGCGACTGACGCTCCCGCGCCGCCGGATCGCTGAAGCGTCGTAGCATCGCCTCGCGATGCGCCTGTCGTGTTTCCTCGTCCGGGTTCCGCCGCGCTTCCAGCACACGCTGGCGAATCGCGTCATAGCGGTCGGCATGCCAGAACTGCTCCGCCCGCGCCTGCTGCGCCTGGGACAGGCGTTCCGCCCAGGCAGGGTCCTGACGCAGCCGCTCGAAGGCGGCTTGGATGGCTGCGCCGTGTTCGTCGGGGTCGAAGTCGACGCCGTAGGTGTCGTCGTTATGCAGGCGGATGTGCTCACTTGCATCCATGCGGGTGATGTTAGTGGGCTTGTTGTTGCGCCGGTCCAGATCGACGTGATGGCGGTGAGTTCCCGGCGCGTCCTCGTAGACGAGATGATGCAGGTTCCACTCGTCGGCCAGACGGTGTGTCGGGTAGAGGTGGCCGTTCAACGGTTGATAAACCATCTCGTAGCCACGCGCAGCCTGGCGGTACAGGGGCATCAGCGCATCGCCGGGACGGAGCGCGGCGGCCTCGCGCATCCGACCATCGCGGAGCAGGAACTGATGGTCCGGTGTGCACTCGATGCTTGCCCCCGAATCCAGGTCGACAGCCACAAGCACATCACGTCCGATGTAGCGCGGCGCTTCGAGCAGTGTGACGATGAGGCGGCCGTGGGAACCGATGCTGTAGCCCCAGAACAACTCGCCGCCCTGAGCGCGCGTCGCCATCTCTTCAAGCGTGGGCGCTGTACCGTCGACAAGGGCAACTCGAGTGTCCCCCGCGAAGCAACGGGCGTAGGTGGACTTACCTATGACAATCGCCAGCACATCGCGGGGGATATGGAAGGTCTCGACCGTGCGCGCCAGGGCGAAGGAGTTGGGCGGAATGATGACCGCCTCGTGGTCGGCCGCCACCACCTCGTCGAAACTGGTGGGGACGAAGTGCTTGGGATCGATGACGGGCATGAAGGTCGTCTTGAAGACCTTGAACTCATTGGCGACGCGGAAATCGTAGCCGTAGCTCGATAGGCCGAAGGATACGACACCCACATTCCCGACGCGCTTGATCTGGGTCTCGACAAAGGGCTGGATCATGCCGTCGCGCGCCGCGCGCTCGGCAATCTCGTGGTCGCTGAGTACCATGTGGGGTGTTTCTTTCTCCAGGGGGCTATACCATGCCCGAACCCCAGTGCGCGCGAAAGGCGGCGTGGGTCCAGGGCAGACGCTCGGCGAAAATTGTCTCCATAGCCTCGGCGTAGACGCGAATCTCGGCCTGGGCGTGGGGGCTGTTACGCAGGTACAGGAAGTTCATCAGGCTCAGGGCGTTGACGGTCCAGATGAAGGTGGTGTACTGGGCGACGGGCAGCACCATGCGGGCATGCTCGCGGGCCACGCCGGCGGCCAGCATATCCTCGTACAAGGCGCGGGCATCGCGGTACAGCGCCTCGATACGCACCACAAAGCCGGTGTTGCGGTCGTCGTCCAGATCCGCGTACTGGTAGTCCATCGCCTTGCCGACGCGGGCGCGCAG
>JAHCIE010000548.1 GCA_026129385.1 Anaerolineae bacterium | reverse complement strand
GTAACGCTCGACTTCCCACTCCGTGACGCGGGTGCGATACTCGTCCCACTCCTCGCGCTTGGCGCGGTCGAAGGCCTCGTAGGCGTGGTTGCCAAGCGCGCCCTTCACCACCTCGTCGGCGGCCAGCTCGGTCAGCGCCTCATGGAGCGAGCCGGGCAGGGTAGCGATGCCCGCCTGCGCCAGCCGCTCGGCATCCCAGTGGAACACGTCTTCCTCGGTCGGCGCGGGCGCGGTCAGCCCGTGGTCAATGCCCTCCAGGCCGGCGGCCAGCATGGCGGCGAAAGCCAGGTAGGGGTTGCAACTGGGGTCGGGGCAGCGCAGTTCCAGCCGCGTGCTGCTTTCCCGGCCCGGCGAGTAGCGCGGGATGCGAATCAGCGCCGAGCGGTTGATCTGCGCCCAACACACGTACACCGGCGCTTCAAAGCCTGGCACAAGGCGCTTGTACGAGTTAACGGTGGGCGCGACGATGGCCGCCAGGGCGCGCGCATGTTGCAACTGACCCGCCATGAACGAGTAGGCCAGCGGCGACAGCTTGTAAGGGTCGTTGGCCTGGTAGAATTGGTTCTGGCCGTCCTTGAACAGGCTCTGGTGGGTATGCATACCGCTGCCCGCCCGGCCGTACATCGGCTTGGGCATGAAGGTCGCGTACAGGCCGTGGCGCTGAGCGATAGCCTTCACCGTGTAACGGAAGGTCAGCGCATTGTCGGCGCTGGTCAAGGCATCGGCGTACTTGAAGTCGATCTCGTGCTGGCCGGGGCCGACCTCATGGTGGATCATCTCCACCTCCATGCCCATATCCTCCAGGGCGCGCGTAATGTCCTGGCGCACCAGGCCCGCCTCATCGCGCGGCGAGAAGTCGAAGTAGCCGCCGACATCGTGGGGGGCGGGGCGAATGCGACCGTTGTCGGGCGTGAACAGATAGAACTCTAGCTCGACACCGGTGTAGTACGTATAGCCGCGCTTGGTGGCCTCGCCGACCATGCGGCGCAGGATACGGCGCGGGTCACCCTCGAAGGGGTCGCCGGCCGGGGTGAAGATATCGCACAACAGGCGGGCGACCTTGCCCGCCTGCGTGCCCCAGGGCAACACACGGTAGGTGTCGGCATCTGGCACGAGATACATATCGGACTCGTGGATGCGGGTGAAGCCCTCGATAGATGAGCCGTCGAACCAGATACCGCGATCGAAGGCTTCCTGAAGCCGCTCAATGGGTAAGGTGACGCTCTTGATGATGCCCACCACGTCGGTGAACTGGAGATTGACGAATTTTACCTCGTCGGCGCGTGCCTTTTCCAGCACCGCGCGCTGTTCGGCCGTCAGGCCCATACACTCCTCCTTGCAGGATCGACACACAATGAGGGCGCGTCGTGCGATGGCCGACCGCCCCACCCCGGACGAGGCGAACTTTACCGCCCTTGATACGCTGTGTCAATTCAGGCCGCACATGCCAGAATAACTTCTGGCAGCCGGCCTCGTTACCGACTATAATTGTTGCCCTTGCCCCGATCGGCTAGAAGGGGCGCCCCTGGATGAAGGAGACTCTGCCATGCCTCGACCTGCCTCGACCCTGATGCGGCGTCGCGCTCTTCCCCGGTGGATGACTCTTGCGGCGATGACCCTGTCGATGTGCCTGCTGCTGATGAGTCTACTCGCCAGGGCCGCCCCGGCCGCAGCGGATGATGGCGTGCAGACTACAACCGGCGTCATCGACGGCGCCGCCTACATCATCCAGGTCCCTGGCAACTGGAATGGGACGCTCCTGCTGTGGAGTCATGGCTACCGCGCCCCGGGCGGCCCCAACCCCGCCGAGGATGCGCCGGCGGCGTTGGGGCCGACCCTCCTTGCCCAGGGCTATGCCCTGGCTGGCTCGTCGTGGAGCGCGACGGGATGGGCAGTCCAGCCGGCCCTGCGCGATCAGATGGCGCTGCTCAACTATTTCCAGGCCAACATCGGGACACCGCGCCGGGTGATTGCCTGGGGCGGGTCGTTGGGCGGCCTGGTCACGGGTGGCCTGCTCGCCAACAACTCCGATCGCTTCGACGGCGCTCTCGCTCTGTGCGGCGTGATGGCCGGCAGCCCCGGCGCGTGGAACCTGAGCCTGGACGGCGGCTTTGTTTTCAAGACCCTGGTCGCGCCGCAGTCGTCGCTACAACTCGTCAATATCACCAACCCGACGCTCAACGCAGGGACGGCGGTACAGGCGCTCGATGCAGCGCAAGCCACGTCCCAGGGCCGCGCGCGCATCGCCCTCGCGGCGGCGGTGTCTTCCACGCCCGGCTGGTTCACGGCGTTGACACCCGAGCCAGCCCCGACCGACTTCGCTGCCCGCCAGCTGAACCAATACCTGTGGCTCAAGAATGTCGGTGTGCCCTTCACCTTCGGCTATCGCGCCAATATGGAGCAGTTCGCAGGCGGCAACCCATCGAGCAACACGGCCGTCAGCTACCAGCTGCAACTGGAAAATTCAGGCCTGCGGCCCATGGTGGAGGCGCTGTACCAGCAGGCGGGCCTTGACCTGAACGCGGACCTGGCCCGGTTGGAAGTCGCCCCGCGTATCGATGCCAACCCCTA
>JAHCIE010000547.1 GCA_026129385.1 Anaerolineae bacterium | reverse complement strand
GGCTACGTGTGGGGCCGGGGAGCCGTGGACATGAAGGGCCTGCTGGCGATGCAGGTCATGGCCCTGCGCCTGGCGCGGCGGCTGGACATGCGCCTCGACCGCGACTTCCTGCTGCTCGCCAGCGCCGACGAGGAAGACGCCGGCCGCTACGGGGCGGGCTGGGTGGTGGATCACCACTGGGACACGGTCGCGTGTGGGTTGGCCCTCGGCGAGGGCGGCGTCGGTATCGACCTGGGGGACCGCCCGCTGGTCCTGGTAGCAACGGCCGAGAAGGGCTACGCCGACCTGCGCCTGACGGCCAGGGGACAAGGCAGCCACGCCTCCACCCCCCACCCCGACAACGCCCTCGTCCGCCTCGCCCGCGCCATCGACCGATTGGCTGCCTATCGCCCACCCGCCCGGCTGACGCCGCCCGTCGTCGAGCAGATGGCGGCCCTCGCGCCCTACCTACCTCGCTCGGAGCAGCTGACCCTGGCGGCCATGCGCGCGCCGGCGCTGGCCGACTGGCTGGCCGACCGCGTCATGCAGCCCACGTTGCGCCATGCCTTCCGCAACACGTTCACGCCCACCCTCGCCCGCGCCGGGCGTCAGCCCAATGTCGTGCCTCATCACGCCGAGGCGACTGTCAACTGCCGCGTGCTGCCGGGGGTGAGTTGCGATGACCTGCTGGCCGAGACGCGCCGCGCCGTGGCCGACGCCAACGTGGACGTGGAGGCGCAGCAGTTCAACCCCGCCAGCGCATCCCCCACACGCACGGCCTTCTTCGACGCCCTGGCGGCTGCCGTGCGGAGCGAACATCCGGGGGCAGCCATCATCCCCTACATGATGAGCGGGGCCACCGACGCCCGTCACTTCCGGGCGCGGGGCGTGACGGCCTACGGCCTCATGCCGGTGGTACTTGGCGCCGACGAGATGAGCGGCATCCACGGTATCGACGAGCGGCTACGCGCCGCTCATCTAGAGCACGGCACCCGGGTTCTATACCACTTCCTGCGCGGTTTCACGACCAGGCCGTGACTCGAGGCCCTGGTTGTGCGTTGTAGTAAGCGCAACGTGACAAGGGGCGGGGTGATATCGCCCTCATTCTGAAGTTGAAACGCCCATCGTCCCGGCGTATAATAGTCGGACAGGTTCTGATATGGGACAACCCATGACACAGCGTAAGCGACGAAAGCATCTCCCCTCCCTATCGACCCTCCTTATCCTGATGGGCGTGGCCCTGATGGTGGTGGGGACATACAGCGCGTTCCAGTACCGGCCCCGGCCGCTGACGGCGGCCGAGCAGGCGGCCCTGGACGCGGGCGAGGCAAGGGCGGCCGCGTCCATCGCACCCGTTCTGCTGCCCGCGCCGGGCGTGGCCGATCTCAGCGAGAAGGGCGAAATCACGAGTCTGGGTGATGCGCCGAACGCGGCGGTCGCCCCGTCGGACCCTGCCCCTCAGCCCGCCCCGGCTCTGCCGGGCAGCGATGATGAGCCTGTCGCCGTGCATCGACCTGGCGCGACACCTACGACCGCCCCACCCACCGTCGCCCCACCCCGCCCGACGGCCGCGCCCGTCGCCCCGTCCATCCCGGCCAAGAGTCCCCCCGACCGTATCGCCGCGCCGACCATCGGCCTCGACTCAAAAGTCATCGAGGTCGGCTGGAAGACCATCAAGCAGGGCAATCAGTGGTTCAGCGAGTGGGACACGGCCGACTATGCGGTGGGCTTCCACAAGCTATCCGCCCGGCCCGGCGCCAGCGGCAACACCGTCTTCTCCGGCCACAACAACATTCGCGGCGAGGTGTTCCGCGATCTGGTCGATCTCAACATCGGCGACCCGATCTCGGTGTGGGCCGATGGCCGCGAGTACAAGTACCTCGTCACCGACAAGTTCATCGTGCGCGAAGTCGGGGCCAGCCTCGAGCAGCGCATGGCGAACGCCCAATGGATCGCCGCGACCGATGACGAGCGCATCACCCTCGTATCGTGCTGGCCATACTGGACGAACACCCATCGGGTGGTGGTGGTGGCGCGCCCGCTGGCCGTCGCCGACCAGTTCATGCAGCAACTCAGCATCCACGCGCCCGACGTGCCCACCGGCGGGGCCGATTGCGCGGCGCGCCCCGCGCCCGGCGCTATCGCCGACGCCTGGCAAAACAATGACGACGTTCGCAAGCGGCTCGGCTGCGCCGTCGCTAAGGCACAACCCGTGCAGACCACCCAGCAGTTCTTCAAAGGCGGGCGGATGATCTGGCGGCCGGATACAGCCAGTATCGCTGTGCTCTACGACGACGGTCGCTGGCAGAGCGTCACCAGTTTCAACGGCTTGCAGCCGGCGGACGCCACGCCCACCTGCGCGGTGGATCCGAAGCTGGGCTTCGGCCGGGTGTGGGGGGGCCTACCGGGCGCGACGACCCGGCTCGGCTGCCCGGCGGGCGATGAGCAGGGCGTCACCGCCTCCGCCCAGATGTTCGAGGGCGGTACGGCTCTCGTCTTCGGCAACGCCCCCACGCCGGTCCTGCTCTTCCGCGACGGCTCGTGGATCGTGGTTCGCCCCCAATAGGCTGACAACCTGCCATGCGCATTCACCCTACCCTC
>JAHCIE010000546.1 GCA_026129385.1 Anaerolineae bacterium | reverse complement strand
TACGGGTGTGCGTGGCCTACGAAGTGGACGGCCAGCAGGTGACAACGCTGCCCGACACGCCGGTGATGGAGCGCGCGACGCCGGTCTACGAGACGTGGCCAGGCTGGCGCGAGCCAACGACGCGCGCGCGCCGCTGGTCGGACCTGCCCGCCACCGCGCGCCGCTACGTTGAGCGGTTGGCTGAGCTGGCGCGGACGCCGGTGCGCTTCGTGTCGGTGGGGCCACAGCGCGAAGCGATGATTCAGCTATGAGCTTCAGCCACGACACCTACCTCAGCCCGATGACGTGGCGCTACGGCAGCGACGCCATGCGCGCCGTGTGGTCGGAGGCGGCCAAGCGGCGGCTGTGGCGCAGGGTGTGGCTGGCCCTGGCGACGGCGCAGCACGCGGCAGGGTTGGTGTCCGATGCGCAGTGCGACGACCTGGCCGCCCACGTCGACGCGGTGGACATCGACCGCGCCCACGCCATCGAGGCCGAGATTCACCACGACCTGATGTCGGAGTTGCGGACGTACGCCGAGCAAGCCCCTGTTGGCGGGGCTATCCTGCACCTGGGCGCGACGAGTCAGGATGTGGAGGACAACGCGGACGCGCTACGACTGCGCGCCGCCCTGGACCTGATCCTGGTCGAGGTGGTCGGGCTACTGGGGGAACTGGCCGACGCTGTGGAGCGTTGGGCCGATCACGCGGCCATGGGCTACACCCACCTGCAACCGGCTGAGCCGACGACCATCGGCTACCGCCTGGCGCAGAGCGCGCAAGACCTGCTGACCGACTACCACGCGCTACGGGCCGTGCGGGCGAACCTTCGCGGCAAGGGCTTCAAGGGCGCAGTGGGCACGTCGGCCTCCTACGCCGAGGTGTTGCAGGGGACAGGCATGAGCGCCGCTGAGATGGAGGCGCTGGCCCTGGCCGCGCTGGACCTGATGGCCTTCCCAGTCACGACCCAGGTCTACCCGCGCAAGCAGGACTGGAACATCCTCAACGCCCTGGCCGGCGTGGCCCAGACGCTGCACAAGCTGGCCTTCGACATCCGTATCCTGCAAGCGCCCATGTTCGGCGAGATGGCTGAACCCTTCGGGCGGCGGCAAGTCGGCTCGTCGGCGATGCCGTTCAAGCGCAATCCCATCCATAGCGAGAAAATCGACAGCCTGGCGCGCTACGTGGCGGCCCTGCCGACCGTGCTGTGGCACGACGCCGCGACGAGCCTGCTGGAGCGCACCCTAGACGACAGCGCCAACCGCCGCCTGGCCCTGCCCGACGCCTTCCTGGCGACGGACGAAATTGTACGCACAGCACGGCGCATCGTGGGCGGCCTGCGCGTGGACGAGGCCGCCATCGAGCGTCAGCTGGCGACGTACGGCGTCTTCTCGGCGACGGAGCGGGTGCTGATGGTAGTGGTGAAGGCGGGGGGCGACCGTCAGGCCGCCCACGAGGTGATTCGCGAGCATAGCCTGGCGGCGTGGGCAGCCTTGCAGGCGGGCCAGCCGAACCCGCTGCCCGACCTGCTGGCAGCCGACCCGCGCCTGACCCGGTACGTGCCGCCGGACCGAGCGCGCGGTCTGCTGGACGCCAGCAGCTATGTAGGGGATGCGCCGGATCGGGCGCGGGCGCTGTCGGTAATGGTGCGGGCCGCGCTAGAAGCTCGTTAGCTCATGCGGGATGTGGCCATCCCGCGTGTCTGCCCTAAGCGCGGCGGATATGGCTATCGGCGTGCCAGGACGAGCGGCCTGCCCCCGTTGCGCTGGCTAGAGCGCGACGCCATTAACCGGGCTCGTCGTAAGCGAGGTATCGCTGCCCCAAGTGCGCAGGGTTGCCTCGCGAGCGTCGAGAATGTGCGAGCGCATGGCAGCGGCGGCTCGGTCGGCGTCGCCAGACTCCAACGCCGCCACCAGATCGGGATGCGTGCCAATGGCATCACGCAGGTTGATGGAGAACTGGCGCTGCTGGCTCAGGACGCGCCTCATCCTGGTCTCCAGGCCCCGCCACGTCTGAAGCAGGAGAGCGTGGTCAGCCAAAGTGACAAACGCGCGATGGAAGGCCAGATCGATCTCGGTCAGAGTGTGCACATCGCCCGCCTCGGCGGCAAGCTGCATCCTGGCCAGTAGCTGGCGCAAGTGGGCAACATCGTCGGCCGTGGCCAACGCCACCGCCCGACGCACGCCAAACTCCTCTAGCACCGCGCGCAGCGTGAACAACTCATCGACGAACTCGATGGGCAGGTCCGTGACGTAGGCGCCCTTATAGGGAATGATAGTGATCAGGCCCTCTTCCTCGAGCTGGCCCAGGGCCTCGCGCAATGGGCTACGGCTGATGCCGAGTTGCCTGGCGAGATCCGCCTGATTGATGAAGCTGCCGGGGCGAAGCCCTCCGCCAATGATGGCTGCGCGGAGAACATCCGCCACATCGCCCCTCAGAGTCTTGGATGGGATGTTGGAAAGACCGCGAAGATATTCGGGCTGCATGACTCACCTTTCACGCTCGGGCCTTGGACCGCCCCTCGGCCGGTAGACGACTAGCCCCCGGTCCTGCCGCTAGCTGCGCCTCTGGCGCCGGGAGCGAGCCAGGAACGCGCCGGATTGA
>JAHCIE010000545.1 GCA_026129385.1 Anaerolineae bacterium | reverse complement strand
CAGGGTGGCGACCTCGGCAAGGCCCGCCCCGTCACGCGCGGCGCGGGCCGCCGCCACGGCCACCCAGCCTTCGGCGAGCGACAGGTTCGTCGAGTCCACCACTCGCACCCGGCCAGGGTAATCCTGCGCGGCCACCCGTGCGGCGTTGTAGATGCCACTCATATCGCCGATGACGGTCACGACGACGACATCGTGACCGTCCTGGATGAGCCGCTCATACTCCACCGCGAAGCGGCCGGGCGCGGGGGCGGAGGTCTGCGGAAGGGTGGCGCTCGTCGCCAGGCGCTGATAGAACTGGGCCGCGCTCAGGTCGACACGGTCCTCGAAGCTCTCCGTCCCGAAGCGGACGATGGCCGGCACGACGGTGATCTGAAGCTCGGCAGCCAGCGCCGGGGGCAGGTCGGCCGCGGAGTCGGTGATGAGGCGAGTCGACATCGGTGTCCTATCGCAGTGGCGAGGCGCGCCTATTCGACGGACATGACATAGAAGTAGTGCGGTTGCCCGCCGGCATGAATCTCGATGCGCAGGGTGCCGAAGGGCAGGGTGGCGGCGCGGGTGCGCGATTCCTCGGGGGTGAGAACGGCCACAGGCATGTCGTGCCCACTGCGCAGTTGCTCGGCCAGCGCCTCGGCGAAGTCACGCGCTACTTGGGGCGTCCGGTCCTGACCGTAGTAGATGGACAATACCTCGTAGTCCTCGATGCCCAGGCGGGCCAGGACGTCTAGCGTGACAGCTACGTCGATCTCGCCAGCCGTGACAACTTCGTCGTTCAGGATGCCAAGAACCTGGCCTTCCTTGACATCCACCCCATCGATGAGCACGCTACGCACAGCGTACGCCAGCTCAACCGTCTGTACGTGGCCGAGGGCATCGTTCATCGCCTCGACGTTCTCGGTCAACGCCAGGTCGTGGCGGATGGCGAGCATGGCCGCGATGCCCTGCGGGATAGTCTTGCTCGGCACGACGTGGACCCGCTTATCGGTCAGTTCGGGGGCCAGCTGCGCCGTCATGATGACGTTCTTGTTGTTGGGTAGTACGATGATGTCATCGGCGGCAACACTGTTGATGGCCCTCAGTACGTCCTGGACGCTGGGATTCATCGTCTGACCGCCGGCGATCACCTCGCTCGCGCCCATACTGTGGAAGATCTGGTCGAAGCCTGCGCCAGGGGCCACGGCGACGATGGCGAAGTCGTGGAGCGACTGGGGCTGGGGTGGCGTAATGGGCACGACCGTCTCTGCCAGTTTCGCCTCACGACCCTCGCCCAGCGGGCGTGCCGAGAAGTCCTTGAACTGGCGATCCATGTTGTCGATCTTGACCTTGACCAGGCTGCCTCGCGCCGTGGCGTAGCTCAGGGCCGCGCCTGGGTCGGGGGTGTGGATGTGAACCTTGATCATCTCGTCGTCGCCAACGACGACGGCGGAGCTACCGATCTTGAGCATGTCGCTACGAAACTGGTCGAAGTTGAGCTGGCCTTCGACGATGAACTCGGTGCAGTAGCCGTACCCTTCAAGCTCATCCTGGCCGTTGGTGATGAAGTCCATAGTGAATGCTGGTGCGGCCTCCTGAGGCTCGGCGGCCGTCGCCCCAGGGACGACGTAAGTGGTTTCGCCGCGCAGGTAGCGGGCCATCCCTTCCAGGAAGTAGTAGTAGCCCTGGCCGCCCGAGTCGACCACGCCCGCATCGCGGAGCACCTTGAGGTATTGCGGGGTGCGCGCCACGGCGTCGTCGGCGGCCTTGAGAGTTTGCTCTATGACCGCCTCGGGCGTGGCGGTCTCCGGCATGAGCATGGCCGCCTCGCCTGCCTCGCGGGCGACTGTCAGGATTGTGCCCTCGACCGGTTTCGTGACGCCCTGGTAGGCAAACACGGAGGCCTGGCGCAGAGCCTCGGCCAGGTCGCGGCCGGTGAACTCTTTCTTATCCTTGAGCGCACTGGCATAGCCGCGCAGCAATTGCGACAGGATGACGCCCGAGTTGCCGCGTGAGCCGAACTGAGCGCCGCGATAGATGCGCTGAGCGATTTCGCCCGCGTGGTGACTCTGGTTATGGGCGACCTCGTCGTGGGCGGCGCGCGCCGTCAACAGCATGTTGGTGCCGGTATCACCATCGGGCACAGGAAAGACGTTGAGGGCGTTGACGGCCGCAGCGTGCCGCTCGAGCCAGGCCGTGCCGGCGGCGACCATGCGCCGCAGGTCCTGCCCATCTAGAGTGGCGCTCATCGAGCCCCCTTCTTGCGCGGCTCGGTCATGCGCAGGCCCTGGACGTGGACGTTGACGCGGCTGACGGGAATGCCCAGGGACTTCTCGACGCGATACTTGACGGTACGCATGATCTGCTGGGCGACCTCGGAGATGCGCGTACCGTACTGGATGATGACGTACAGGTCGATGATGAACTGGTCGTTAACATGCTGCACGCGCACGCCGCGATGGAGGTCGCGATTGAGCAGCTCAGCAATACCGGCCCGTAGATCGGGTGAGGCCATGCCAACTACGCCGTAGGACTTGACGACGGCGGCGCTGGCCAGGTGCGCCACTGCTGTTGGAGAGATATCGATGCGACCGAGGTCGGTTTGGGTCAGTG
>JAHCIE010000544.1 GCA_026129385.1 Anaerolineae bacterium | reverse complement strand
AATAGGCCGCGGCTTGCGCGCATACGGCCTTGACCTCGTCGGGCGCCGGGTGCCAGGCCGGTGTGCCGCGCTCCGTGAGCAGCCCCATACCCAACGGGGAGGCGTTGATGATGCCGACGCCTTTGGCCTGAAGATAGGGCACCATGTCGCCCAGGGAGGTGTCATTCAACTCATAGTGGCAGTAGGACAGGATGGTATCCAGGGGCGCGCGATCGAGGACGTAGGTGAAGACGCCCAGGGGGAGGCCGGTCACGCCTACGTAGCGCACTTTGCCCTGCCCTTGCAGGCGGCGCAGAGCGGGCAATGTCTCCTCCACCACCTGGGTCAGCGAGCCGAACTCGATGTCGTGGCACTGAATGATGTCGATATGGTCGATGCCCAATCGCGCCAGACTCTCGTCAACGCTGGCTGTGACCCGCGCCGCCGAGAAGTCGAAGTCGTCTTCGCCGTAGCGTCCGACCTTCGTCGCCACGATGTAGCGGTCGCGCGGCATACTGCGCAGCGCCTTGCCCAGCATCGTCTCGGCCTTCGTGAGGCCGTAGTAGGGTGACACGTCGATGAGGTTGATGCCTGCATCGATGGCGGCGTGGACAGTGCGGATACCCTCAGCCTCGTCGATGTCGTGGAAGACGCCACCCAACGACGACGCGCCAAAGCTCAGCGCCGACACTTCCAGGCCCGTGTTTCCCAGCGGGCGGTATTGCACGACCGATCTCCTATCTGGAGGCAGACTCTGAAGGTCTGGGAGACCTTTAGGGTCTCAGCCCCCAATCCCCGATCTCCAATCCCGAATCTGTGCTCTCTCTTCCCCATCGCCACATGGCGCGAACGAGCGTCATGAAGTTGTCGGCGCTCGCCGCTTCGGGTATGCCATCGGACGGGCTGAGTACGAAGCCGCCACCAGCGCCTAGCGACAGGCAGGCCTCACGTACCTGTGCCTCGATGGTCTCCTGTGATCCTGTCAGCAGCAGATCGGGTGGCACGCCGCCCACCAGGGTGAGCGCGTCGCCCCACATACGCTTGATAGCCGCCAATGTGACGAGGTCGGCGTCACTGGGTGCGAGAATCTCGAAGCCTGCCTCACGCACTTCTGCCAGGTCGCCGTCGATTGGCCCGCGAACGCGCAGCCCGACCTGCAAGCCGTGTTCGCGCGCCGGCTGAATCAGGCGACGCAGGCGCGGCAGAATCTCGTTGGCGAAAAAGGGGGCCTGAATGTGCGTTGGGTGGGGGCCTAAAACGGTGTCGTCGAGCATGACGAAGACGAGGTCAGCGGCAAAGCGATCGCACACGGCACGCAGTACCTTCTCCTGCTGGGCTAGTGCCACGTCGAGCCACTCGTGCCCGTCCGCTGCAACGGAGGCGGCGTCGGAGGAGAGGCGGCTACCAAGCGTGGCGAAAACGCCCACCTCGGTGCGTTGTGCGGCGCGCAGGTAGCTTTCGAGCCGGCTGAGTTGATCCGCCAGGCGCGGCGGTGTGACCAGATCGCCCCGGGCTGTGCCCGGCTCGAGGCGGCACGTCAGGTCACAGCCTACCGCATCCAGACCCAGACGCTGGGCAAACTCCACCTGGTCGCCGGGCGCAATCGACGACGCGCTGCCGTTGACGGCGGCCGGCGCGCTCCGCCCCAGTACGGATTCGACCAGCGCGCGATGGGCGATGGGGTAGGCGAGGCAAGGCACGCGGTCTGTCGATTGGTGTTGTAGCGCGCGTCGCAGGCGGCGGACGCTGGAGCGGTCCGTATCCGTCGGGGCATCGCGCCGCGCCAGGCCGGACCGGGCGGCTTCAGGCACGAGGGTGGCCGCCCATTCACGCTCGGCTGGCGTCAGGGGCTTGACCAGCACGGTCTGCACGGCGACATCACGCGGGCGCAGCAGGCGGTAGCCCTCGGCCTCGCTGGTGCGGAGCGTGCGCCCGCACGAGTAGCGCAGGATGAGGCGCGTGGGCAGGATGACGTGGCGCGGCTGGAGGGCAACATCTGCGCTCATGCGGCTGAGTAACAGTTGCGCCGCATTCAGCCCCATGTCATAGGCCGACTGCGCCACGACGGTCAGGAAGGGGAACAGGTGATCCACGTCGGGCAGGTCGTCGAAGCTGACCAGGGCCACATTGCGGGGCACGTCCAGGCCGCGCGCCGTCAGCGCATCCAGCGCGCCCAGGGCGATGGCCTGGTTGGCGGTGAAGATGGCGGTGGGCGCCAGTCCCTCGTCCAGAATGGCCTGCGCCATCTGAGAGCCGGAGGCGATGCGATACTCGCCGTAGCGAACAAGGCGCGCATCGATCTCGATGCCCGCGTCGTGCAACGCCAGCCGATAGCCGACCACGCGGTCTTCGGCGGTGCTGACGCCGCGCGGGCCGGTCAGGATGGCGATGCGGGTGTGACCCAGGCTTAGCAAGTGCTGGACCAGGGCGCGAGCGCCAGAGACCGAGTCGGCGGCTACGGAATCCACATCCCAGCCATCGACGCGGCGGTCGATGATGACAGTGGGCGTGCCTTGCTCGCGCAGCGGCTGGAGGCTCTGAGCGTCGGGGTCGCAGGGGGCAAGGATGACGCCATAGACGAGCTGCTGAAGCACGGCGCGCAGATAGTTCAACTGA
>JAHCIE010000543.1 GCA_026129385.1 Anaerolineae bacterium | reverse complement strand
CCGCAACCTGTCGTTCTTCAGGGAAGTGACCGGCTTCAACAGCGAGGTGATCGCGACATTGCGGGGCAGCCACGATAGCACCTCGCCCCACGAGCTGCACAAGCTTGTGTGGCCGCTGGTCGAGGCGGCGCTAGCCGAGCGACGTGAGCAGGCCTTCGTGGCTCTGGACCGGGCGGTGGGCGAGCAGAAGGTGGTGTCCAGCATGGATGCCGTGTGGCGGATGGCGCAGGACGGTCGCGGTGAGTTGCTGCTGGTGGAGGAGGACTTCCACTTTCCGGCCACGGTGGACGAGTCGGGGCAATATCTGACCGCGGCGGAGGATGCGACCGCGCCTGGCGTCATCGATGACGCGGTGGACGACATCATCGAGGCGACGCTCGCCAAGGGCGGCCGCGTCGTGTTTGTGGACAACGGTCGCCTGGCCGACTACCAGCGCATCGCGCTGACCCTGCGGTACTAGCGGGTAGGCGATCGCGCCCACCTGTTCCAGGGCGAGTAGCGAGCTTCCCTCACCGGGTACAGGATCGCCTGCGACGAGCGCTACCTGTGGGATTGATGCGCGTCTTCTCTAGGCCGGTTTGAGGCTGTACTCGGCGGGCGCGAAGAAGACGAGGATTGTCAGGTCCTCGTCGATGGTGTGAAACCGGTGGTCGACGGTGGCGGCGACGAAGACGATGGAGCCGGGGCCGACGGGGCGGTCCTCCTCGCCGACGCGAATCTGCCCCCGGCCGCTGACCACGTAGTAGACCTCATCCTCGGTGTGGGGCTGCTGGGGATCGACGCCCCCGGCGGGCAGCGAGTACACGCCCATGCTCATCGACGGGACGCGCAGGAACTCCAAGTAGGCGCGTCCCGTCGCCTGTTGCTGCGCCAGCAGGTCGCGAAGCTCGTAGGCGTCCATTTGTTCACCCCTTCACGTAGGATAGCTTCTCCGCGATAAGCCCGTCGCGCAGGCGATAGACATCGACGCCGCGAATGTGGCCCGCCTGGCCGTGGTGGTCCGTCCAGCGATAGGTCCAGCGCATTGTGCAGCGGTCACCGCAGGCGAAGATTTCTTCCACGTCAATGTGTGCCGAGGCTGCACCGCTGAAGAAGCGCTCCCAGAACGCACGCACCGCCGGCTGTCCCGCGTAGCGCGCGCCGTCGGGCGGCGGGTCGGTGTTCTCGAAGACGGTGTCCTCCGTCGTCAGCTGCATCATCGCCGCCACGTCGCCCGCGTTGAGGGCGTTGTTGAAGCGCGTAACCACATTCACCACGTCAGTCACGGTTACGATCCTCCCTCGTTTCGCTCGACCAGTAGAAGCAGTCCACGGCGCAGGTGCGCCGGAAGCCTAGCCGCTCGTAGACCCCGTAGCCCAACGGCGATGATTGCAGCACGGCGACGTGGTAGCCCTGGGCCTGGGCGTCGCGCAGAGGCGCGAGGGTTATGGCCGCGCCGAGGCCCTGCCGCCGCGCCTCGGGGAGAGTCGCCACGTTGTAGATGCCCGCGACGCGCTCACCCAGGAAGAGGCTGGAGGCGGTGACGGGAGTCTCGCCCAGGTAGCCGAGGTAGTTGAGTATGGGTGGACCCGGCGGCAGCCCGTCAAGTAGTTGGAAGAAGCCCGCCGCCCACGCTGGGGGCAACTCGTAGCCCGCGATGAAGACGTCGGCCCACACGCGCAAGGTCGGCGAGTCGGAGACCGGCATGCTGCGGAAGTCGCGCGGCGTGGGCGCCTCGGCCGGCAGGGCGGCCATCTCGGCGGCCATGCCGGGCGTGTCGGCGGCGTAGCGGAAGCCGTGGGCGGCGAGGGCCGCGGCCCACGGGTCGGCCGCCACGTCAGCGTCCAGCCACCAGGTGAAGGCCGGCGCGCCTTGCCGCTGAAAGTAGGCCACGGTGTCGCCGATGAGGGCGCCAGACTCAGCGCTCGCCGTCGGCGCGACGCGGATGCCGCTGAACCAGGGGTGGGGAATGGGCATCCACCAGCGCGTCCAGCCGTCGCCCTCGGTGAGCTGGGCGAGGGGCGAGCGCGCCATGAAGTGGAGCAATTCGAGCAGGTTGGCCTTGGGGGCCAGGGCGGCCTGCGGGTCGGCCAGGCTGGCGATGCGTGGGGGCATCGTGGGCCTCCGTAGGTAGGTCGAGTAACGTCGCCGCCGATGATGGGCGGCGTCTCCTATCCAGGAAGACGCTGCCCATGACAATGCGGATGTATGGGGCCGCTAGCGCCGGGTGGCCCAGTATTCGTCAGCTTCGGCCTCGAGCTTGTCCAGGCGGGTGTAGTAGTCGGGGAACTCTTTGAGGTGCGCCCAGGCGATCTTGCCGGTCAGGACGGGGTCGTCGTTGGTGACGTTCGTCTCCGGGTCGTGGGCGCCGTGCTCCAGCTCGACCTCCAGCCCACGGCGGAACTGTTCCGGGTCCACCTTGTTCCAGTCGATGCCCAGCCGCGCTCCAATCTGCCGAGCCTCCTCGGCGGTCATCTTCCTGCCGCCCATGGTGGGGCCGTCCTTTCTGGAAATGGTCAGAAATACGAATGTCACTGGACCGGCGGCCAGTGCACGCTCGGTCCAGTGAAGCATACGCCCCCAGGGGTGGCGCGTCAATTGGCGGCGAGAATCGGGCGAGTTGGCGTCAGGCGACCGCAAACCACATCA
>JAHCIE010000542.1 GCA_026129385.1 Anaerolineae bacterium | reverse complement strand
GGTTCGACACCAAGACCATCACGCTGTCTTGTGGCAAGCTGACGACGGGCGTGACCGTGCCGCAATTGGGATCGACGCGGATGGTGCGCTCGGCCCGCGCCTGGAGGCAGCCGCTGCTCGCATCCTCGACCGTGACCACCAGGCTGTAGTCGCCCGGGAAGTTCGCCAGGTTGGTGGGGATAGGTAAGGGAATGACCCCCGATTGGGGCGCGTTCCAGTTCACCTCCTGCGAGGCCCAGATGACGTCGCCGCTCCACAGGCGGACCGTGACCTTGACGGGTTGGGACGGCAGCGACGTGCCGACGTTCACGAACACGCCCGCCGTGGCCCCCGGCGCGTAGCAGTCGCGGTCAGTGGTCAGGGTGTGGATGGTGGCCGTCGGCGCGCACTCGGTGGTCTCGATAAGAATGTCATCGACCGACGCGCCGTGGGGATAGGTGGGCAGGTCGCCGCTACGGAAGGCGAAGGCGACCCAGACCTGGGACGCCCCAACCAGGTGGCTCAGATTAAGCTCCGAGCGCACCCAGCCGTTGGCGTCGGCGCTGGGGTCCTGGTGCCAGTTGCCGGCCCACCACTCCTCGAGATGCCAGTCGCCGCCATCAGCAGAGGTGAACACTTCAAGCGGGTCAGAAGCCGTGGCGCAGTTGCTGCCGTCGCAGCGGCTATTCAGCCAGTAGTAGTAGGATAGCCGGGCCGTTTGGGCCTGGCTGAAGTCCATTGGCCCATAGATCATCCACGAGTTCACGCGGTTGGGGTAGTTGGCAGTGCAGGGCAGACTGGCCCCGTTGGCCCCGCCGCCTACGGCGAAGGCGCTGGCGCTGCCGGTGTGCTGCTTGCAGGTGCGCCTGGACCAGAAATACTCGCCGTTGGCCGAGGGCGGCTGATCCGCATCCATGACTTGCCAGCCGGCCGAAGGCCACGCGCCCTCGAAGGTCTCGGACAGGATGATGCCCTGCTGCTTGAGGGCGGGGGAGACGGGCAGGGCGTCGCGGGGCAGGCGGGCGGCGGGGAAGGGGTTGCGGAGCGTCAGGCCGCCCAGGCCGTGGCCGCGGGCGGTTGGGTCCGGCGGGTCGGCGGCGGCTGGCTGCGCCAGCACCAGACCCAGGACGAACGAGGCGACAAACAGGAGGATCAGGGGAGTCGAGCGGAGAAAGAGCGAGCGGCGGGCGGCGGCGAACATGGGACCTCCCGGTGCTGCGAGGGCGCGAGCACCGGGGGACACACTGGCGCGACGTCCCCTCGGGCCGTCCCCCCCTATGTCAACCCATCATAACGCAGCCGGCGTGGGGCTGCGCAGCGGCGATATCGGGCGCGCCGGGAGGGGACAACCGATGGCGTCCAGAGCATAGATACCCCAACCTGCCTGGCGGCGACCGAACAGGCCTGACGCCACGGGCCAACGCCCCTGCCGCGCTCAGAGCGGCGGGATTGGCATGGCCGAGGAAGCGCCTGACTCCACTATAGCGCGAGGGATGGAGGTTGTCAAGAGGGGGTTTTGGCGCGCGGGTGGGGACGCGACAGGTGGGCCGCGCGGCCGCGCGACCCACCTGCCGCCAGGAGGTGCATGGTCCCCCAAGAGGGGCGGGACTCAGTGCTGGTGCTCGGTAAACTGCTCTTCCTCGGTCGAGCCGTGGAACGCGCTCGTCGAGGACTTGCCGCCGGACACCACCATCGTCACCTTGTCGAAGTAGCCGACGCCGACCTCGCTCTGGTGGCGGGTGGCGGTGTAGCCATCGTTTTCGGCGGCGAACTCGCGGGCTTGCAGCCGCGTGTAGGCCAGCATGCCCTCGCGGGCGTAGGAGTGGGCCAGCTCGAACATGTTATAGTTGATGCTGTGCCAACCGGCCAGGGTGATGAACTGGAACTTGTAGCCCATGCGGCCCAGCTCGCGCTGGAAGTTCCACGTGGTGTCATCGTCGAAGTGCTGCCAGTTGAAGGACGGCGAGCAGTTGTAGGCCAGCATCTTACCGGGGAACTGGGCATGGATGGCGTCGGCGAACTGCCTGGCCTCGTGCAGGTCGGGGTGCGACGTCTCGAACCACAACAGGTCGGCGTAGGGGGCGTAGGCCAGGCCGCGAGCGATGGCAGCGTCGAGACCCGCGCGCACATCGTAGAAGCCCTCGATGGTGCGGTTGCCGGTGCAGAAGGGCTTGTCGTAGTCGTCGATGTCGCTGGTCAGCAGGGTCGCGCCCAGGGAGTCGGTGCGGGCGACCAGAATGGTGGGCACGTCGAGCACGTCGGCGGCCAGGCGGGCCGCCTTCAGGGTGCGGACGAACTGGGAGGTGGGCACGAGCACCTTGCCGCCCAGGTGGCCGCACTTCTTCTCGGCGGCGAGCTGGTCCTCGTAGTGGACGCCCGCCGCGCCCGCCTCGATCATGCCCTTCATGAGCTCGTAGGCGTTGAGGACGCCGCCAAAGCCCGCCTCGGCGTCGGCCACGATGGGCGCGAACCAGTAGGTCGCCTCGCTGTCGTCCTTGCCCTCGGCGCGGCGCAGGAAGTCGATCTGGTCGGCGCGCTGCAAGGCATTGTTGATGCGGCGAACGACGTTGGGTACGCTGTTGGCGGGATACAGGCTCTGGTCGGGGTAGGTCTGACCGGCCAGGTTGTTGTCGCCGGCGATCTGCCAGCCG
>JAHCIE010000541.1 GCA_026129385.1 Anaerolineae bacterium | reverse complement strand
TGCTTCACGCGGGAGATGGCCCGCTTCAACCAGCTCGATGCGCAGGTGTTCGGCATCAGCACCGATAGCGTGTGGGCGCACAAGGCCTATGCCGCCCAGCAAGGCATCCACTACCCTCTGCTGGCCGACTATCACCCCCAGGGAGCCGTCGCGCAACGCTACGGCGTGTTCGACAGCGAACGCGGCCGCGCCCAGCGCATCACGTTTGTCATCGCGCCCGATGGCCGTATCGCGTACATTCAGCGCAATGAGGCGGGCCAGGTTCCGCCGGTCGACGACCTCCTCCAGGTATTGGACAGCTTCCAGGCCGCCGTATAGTTCGCTGACAGCACGAGACCCCACCCGCCAGTGATACGCTGGCCAAGTGGGGTTTCGTGCTATAGAGCCGCTTTGCTCCCAGCCCCGCGCCTGTGCTACACTCAGCCCAGTCCAGGGTATGCAAAATGCAACCGTGAGGCATGATGAAGACCGAGATCAAGATGCCGCAATTGGGCGAGAGCATCCACGAAGGAACCGTCAGTCGCTGGCTCAAGCAGCCGGGCGACTCGGTCGCGCGCTACGAGGCGCTCCTCGAGGTGGTGACCGACAAGATCACCAGTGAAGTGACCGCACCGACAGCTGGCACGCTGGCCGAGATCCGCATTCCGGAAGGCGCTACGGTCACCGTGGGGACCATCCTTGCCCTTCTTGGCACGGGCGACACTCGGCCAGCCGACGACGACTTGGTCGCCGTCAACGCTGCCGCCAGACCGACGCCCCGCGTCTCCCCGCTGGCGGCGCGTATCGCCCAAGAGCAAGGCATCGACATCGCGAGCCTGCGGGGCAGCGGCCCCGGCGGGCAGGTCACCAAGGACGACGTGCTACGAGTCGCCAGCAGCCCCGCGCCGACTCGCGCCGCGATTAGCCTCGCCCCGCCGTCCAGTCTCGCCGACTTCCGCTCGCCCCGCGTCCAGGCTCTGGCGGCACGCCTTGGCGTGGACCTCAGTACACTACAGGGCACAGGGCGCGATGGTCGGGTCACAGCACGCGACGTGGAGCGCTTCGTCGAGACGAGGCCGGAAGGGGAAAGGCCGACCACCGACCACCGACCACCGACCACCGAGAGCGCGCCTGCGGTGGAGGCGCTACCGGGGGACGAGGCTGTGCCGCTGGACGCCATGCGGCGCAGCATCGCCGAGCACATGACGCGCAGCCAGCGGACCGCCCCCCACGTGACAACCGTCCACGAGGCCGACGTGACGCGCATGGTGCAATTCTTCAGTGCGCACCAGGACGCCTTCCGCAGCCGCGAGGGCTTTGCGCTGACGTATACCCCCTTCTTCGTGCAGGCGGTCGTGCGGGCTATTGGGGCCTTCCCCCAGGCCAATGCCGTCTTCACCGAGCAAGGCATCATCCGCCGCCAGGTCGTGAACATCGGCATAGCGGTAGCTCTGCCAGAGGGGGGGTTGCTCGTGCCGGTCATCCGCGACGCGGACGAGAAGACCCTGGTGCGGCTGGCGCGCGAGGTGGTCGATCTGGCGACGCGCGCCCGCGCCCGACGCCTCAGCCCCGACGAAATCCGTGGCGGGACCTTTACCGTCACCAATTACGGCATGTTTGGCGGCCTGATCGCCACCCCCATCCTCCACCAGCCCCAGGCCGCCATCCTCGGCGTTGGCGCGGTTCGCAAGCAAGCAGTGGTCATCGAGACGCCAGGGGGTGAGGCTATTGCCGCCCGTAGCATGGTCTACCTGTCCCTGACCTTCGATCACCGCGCCTTCGATGGAGCGCTGGCCGACCAGTTCGTGCAGCGCCTGGTGCGCGAGCTTGAGGATGGGACGTGGCATTTGTAGGATTGCCAGCAAGCGGTGAAAGCCATATAATTGAGCGTCCTGCAATTCGACAAGTGGGGAATGTTTTTGGGAGGCAAGCGTGACCGCTGAGCCGTCACCTGGCGAGACGTCGGCTGAGCCGCACCAGCTACATCTGGGCCGCGTCGCCGCCAATTTCGCCCGCGATCTCGTCATCGCCATCCTCATCGGTGTGGCGCTCTTCGCGCTGATTCGCATGACTTTGCAGCACGTACTGGTCGAAGGCCCAAGCATGGAGCCGACGTACACCAACGGCCAGCGGGTGTGGGTCAATACCCTCGCCTACAAGCTCGGTCAGCCGCAGCGCGGGGACGTGGTCGTGTTCCACTTCAAGTACCGCGAAGACCAGGAGCCATTCATCAAGCGCATCATCGGTCTGCCCGGCGAGCAGGTCGAAGTACGCGAGGGCGCGGTCTACGTGGACGGCTCCCGCATCGATGAGCCGTGGACGACCAGGCCCGCCAGCTACAGCAAGCCTCCGATGCGCCTCGGCCCGCGCGAGTATTACGTGCTGGGTGACAATCGCGCCAACTCCAGCGACTCCCATATCTGGGGGGCGCAACCCGAAGACCTGATCATGGGCAAGGTATGGATCACCATCTGGCCGCCGTCCAGTTGGCCCCTCATCGGTCGCCTGATGCCCCGCGCCACCAGCGGAGCCTAGCCGTGACCGTCAATGATCCGGCGACCATCGCCCGGCTGCTCCGCGCCAGCCGCACCATTGCCGTCGTCGGCCTGTCGTCTGATCTGGCGCGCCCTAGTTATGGTGTCGCCCGCAGCA
>JAHCIE010000540.1 GCA_026129385.1 Anaerolineae bacterium | reverse complement strand
CGAAGTCCATCTGGCGCAGTAGCAGGCCCATCAGAGTGAAGCTGATGGTCGCGCCGGTCAGAATCCAGGCGCTGCTGGCGGTCGGCGGCACGGCACGGATGACGCGGTTGCCCAGGACGATGTAGCAGGCATACCAGAGGCCCGCCAGCAGCGCCAGCGCGACGCCGAGCAGGTTGACGCTGCCGCTGGGGTCGCCCGCGATGAGGGTCGTCCCGGCCAGGGCCAGGGCCAGGGCCAGCCAGCGACGCCCATCGGGTCGGTCGCCGTCGAGCCGCCACGCCAGCAGTACCACCCAGGCCGGATAGGTGTACAGCAGCATCCCCACCACCGAGGCCGGGATGAGAGCCACCGCCAGCATATATAGCGTGGACTGGCCCGCGTAGCCCACACCACCCATGACCAGCAACTGGCCAATCTTGCGTTGGCTCAGCCGCGCCGCCGCCAGCCCCGTGACGGCCAGGATGGCCCAGAACAGCGCCGCCGCGCCGCTGAAACGCAGCGCCAGCATGGTCGGCAGGCTCATGCCAGAAGCGAAAGCCAGCTTGCCGAAGATGGCGAGGGTGGCGAAGCCGGCCGCCGAAACAGTGATGAGAGCGACGCCGCCCCAGTCGAGGGGCCGCGTGTGGGCGTGGGTTGTCTGCATGGGTGGCGCTAGACCTGGAAGCGCCCATCGACCGCGAACGGCTCACCATCAACGCGAATCTCGCCGCCCCGCCGCAGGTCGGCCACCATGTCCCAGTGGATGACCGACTGGTTGACGCCGCCCGTTTCCGGATAGCTGCGCCCCACGGCGAGGTGGACCGTGCCGCCGATCTTCTCGTCGAAGAGGATGCTGCCGGTGAAGCGCTGGATGCCGAAGTTGGCCCCGATGCCTAGCTCGCCCAGGTAGCGCGCGCCCGCGTCGCTGTCGAGCATCGCCCGCAGGTAGTCTTCGTTCCTGGCCGCCGTCGCTCGCACTACCTTCCCCTGCTCGAACCACAGCCGAATGTCCTCCACCTGCCGCCCGTTGACCGACGCCGGGTAGGTGAAGCGAATCGTCCCCTCGGCCGAGTCCTCGATCGGGCCGGTGAAAATTTCACCGCTGGGGAAATTGCGCAGCCCGTAGCTATTGGCCCACGTCCGCCCCTTGACCGACATAGTTATGTCGATGTCGGGACCGAGGATGTGCACCCTGTCGCGGGGTGTAAGCCAGTCAATGAGGCGCTGTTGGATGTCACGCTGTTGGAGCCAGGCGGCGACGGGGTCCGGCTCGTTGAGACGGCAGGCATCGAAGACGAAGGCCTCGTACTCGGCCAGGGACATGGCGGCGTCCTGGGCGTAGGCCTCGGTGGGGTACAGTGTGCCGCACCAGCGCACCTCGCCCGCCGCCGAGCGCGCCATGCGCGTCTCCATGAGCCTGCCCCGCGCCTGACCGGCCAGGCGCAGGCGGGCCGGGTCGACGCTGCTGAGGGCCTGGGTGTTGGTGGCCGCGGCGATATTCAGCAGGCAGTCGTAGCGCTCGGTATACAACTCCTCCACGGGCGGCACGTGGCGCAGTTGGTCATCGTTCGCGACAGTGTAGAAGACCTCTTCCATACCAGGCAGGGCGATGACCGTCGTCACGTGGCCGCCCGCCAGCAGCGCGCGACGGTACACCTCGCGCACGAGGGGCGCAGCCTCTGGTGTGGCGCGCACGAGCATCAGGTCGCCAGGGCGAACGTCGAGGCAGAAGCGGACCAGGGCATCGGCCCACTTCTCGATACGTGGATCAGGCATAAGACCTCCTCTAGGGCAGGGATAGGCTGATTATACCACGGCGCCGCCTTCGTAGAGTGCGAGAGCCGCACTCCAGATAGGCCGGCCGGGTACAGCGATCCAGCGCGAGCGGGCGCGGCAAGTGCAAGGCGGGCCACTCGCCTACCCTCTTGAGTGTTGACAGCGAACGAAGAAGTCCGTATACTGAGCGTCAGAACATACGTTCTATCGGAGACCATATGCCCGCGCGCAACCCGTTCCAGCCCGCCGCGTCTGTTCAGAAGAAGGCCAAGGTCCTCGTCTATGGCGAGCCGGGTGTAGGCAAGACATGGTTCGCCCTGACCTTCCCCCGCGTCGCCCTCATCGATACCGAAGGCGGCGCGGACCTGTACGGCGGCCGCTTCGACTTTGACGTCCTGCGCACCAAGAGCTTTGGCGACATCCTGGACGCCATCGAGGCCGTCAAGACCGACCACGGCCGTACCTGGCAGACACTGGTCATCGACCCCATCTCGATCGTGTGGCAGGTGCTCCAGGACGCCGGGCAGCAAGCCGCCGAGGCGCGAGCGGCGCGCTATGGCCGCGCGGCCGACGACGTGATGCTCACCCCCCGCGACTGGGGCCTCATCAAGCGGCGGCTCTACTCGGCCATGACGGATCTCGTCAACCTGCCGGTTAATGTCGTCCTGACGGCCCACCTGCGGGACGTGATGGAGATGCGGCGCGACGGGCGCGGCCAGGAGATGGCCGTCAAGGTCGGCGAGAAACCCGACGCGGAGAAGAAGGCGGGCTATTGGCCCGACATCGTGGCACGGTTGGTGGTGGATCATGGGGAGCACGTCGGCATCGTGGAAAAAGACCGTAGCGGGCTGTTCCGCGTGGGGCAGCGCGTACCCAA
>JAHCIE010000054.1 GCA_026129385.1 Anaerolineae bacterium | reverse complement strand
CAGTATGACTGGCATCCATGCTGTGCCCATCGCCGAGTATACGATCGGGTTGATGCTGGCCTGGGCGCATCACGTGCCGCGTATGCTGGCGTATCAGGCGCGCGCCGAGTGGGCGACGAACCGCTGGGCCAACTTCGTCCCGCGCGAGCTGCGCGGCATGACGCTGGGACTGGTAGGCTATGGTGCGATTGGCCGCGAGGTGGCGCGGCTGGGGCAGGCGATGGGCATGCGCGTCCTGGCGACGAAGCGGGTCACCTCTGACCCACAGTATCACGGCTGGCGGCTCAAGGGTACCGGCGACCCCAACGGGACCATTCCGTCCCGCTACTACCCGCCCGACGCTATCAGCGACATGCTCGTGCTATCCGACTACGTGGTGGTTAGTACGCCGCTGACTCCGGCGACGCGCGAACTGATTGGGCGCGAGGAGATCGCGGCCATGCGGCCCGACGCTTTCCTGGTCAACGTGGCGCGGGGCGGCGTGATCGATCAGGCCGCGCTGATTGAGGCGCTGCGGGCAGGGCGGCTGGGTGGCGCGGGTCTCGATGTGTTCGAGCCGGAGCCGCTCCCCGCTGACAGCCCGCTATGGGGCATGGAGAACGTCATCATCTCGCCGCACATCTCCGGCTTCACGCCGCGCTACGATGATTGGGCGGCCGATGTCTTCGCCCACAACCTGCGGCGCTTCCTGGACAATGACCCGCTGCTGAATCTTGTCGATCGCAAGCGGGGGTATTAGTGCGCGCGGTGGTGCAGCGGGTGCGCGAGGCGGCGGTGAGGGTGGACGGTGAGACCGTCGGGGCCATCGGGCCAGGGCTGCTGGTGCTGCTGGGCGTGCGGGAGGGTGACACGCGCGCCGAGGTGGAGTGGCTGGCGGCGAAGGTGGCGGGCCTGCGCGTCTTTAGCGACGACCAGGGTAAGTTCAACCTGTCCCTGGCCGATGTGGGCGGCGCGGCGTTGGTCGTCAGCCAGTTCACCCTGTATGGCGACGCCCGCAAAGGGCGGCGGCCCGACTTCACGCTGGCGGCTCGGCCGGAGGTGGCCGAGCCGCTGGTCAACTATTTCGTGGCGCAGCTTCAAGCGGCGGGTATCGCCACCGCCACTGGCCGCTTTGGCGCGGCCATGGATGTGCAGCTCGTCAACCACGGACCGGTGACTCTCCTCATCGAGCGCGAGGCGCACGAACAGCCCACCCCGTCCCGGACGATTTGACACCCCGACCGGTCGAACCTATACTTGCGGTTCCACCCTGACGTCCCCCCTACTTTTTGCCTGCGCCAGGTTCACGTTTCTTCACGTGTTGAGGTGACACCGGTTCGGAATCGCAGCCTACCTGTTAGCGCCTCCTGACATTCTCGCAATACCTGAGTTCGGGAGGTAGCGTCCATCGCCGCCACCTGTGAAAGGAGTGTTAGCATGTCATGGCAAGTATCGCAAGTCGCAACAATCATTATGGAGTACGCGCACAATGGTGTGGCCTACTGCCCGACTGACCATGTCCCCCTTGTCACCTTTGTCGAACAGGTACCCGGCACACGAAGCGTGACCCTCGTCCATCGCTGCCCTACTTGCGGCAACGATACCCGTAGCACGGTCCAATCACCGCTGCTAAGCTCGCTGTCACCGGTCGCCAGTCGTTAGCCAACCCGCTCGTCCAGGTCTAGCTCGATCCCCCCCGTCGTCGCCGCCAGGGCATTGTAGACCACACCGAGCAACAGGATAATCAGCATCGCCAGGAGGCCGCCGACCAGGGCGACGGAGAATGTCACCCCCAAAATGGTCAGCGGCCCCGCTGCGTCTAGCGCCTGCAAGCGGCCCTGCGCCGCCGCCAGGCCCAGCGTCTGCACCAGGTCGACCCTGGCGATGTCGCGTCCCAGCAGGTTGAGATTGAACTGCTGAACACTGTCCAGCCAGCGGCGCGCGATGCCCACCAGGGAACTGACACCCAGGCCCAGCAGCAGGCCGGGAATCACCCAGCCCACCGCGCCGAGCAGGCAACCGAACTGCGCCAGCGGACCATAGGCGATGTGGCGCACGCGCACCGTGGCCCGGCGCGGCGTCCCCCTCAGCGGCGGGGCGGGCGGCGCGCTGACGGCCTCCGGCGGTCGCATAGCCGCTGGGGTGGGCAGGGACGTGGGCGCAGGCGCGGGCGGCGTGGATGGGCGGGCGAGACTCTGGGGCGCGGCGGGCGGCAGCGACAGCTCGTCGCGCTGCGGCTCGTCGGGGAGGGGTTTGGGCTGTTGAGGGTTGGGGGTAGACATGCGGGTGTCCTCACATTTGGCGCTAGACGATATCTTCCAGGTGGGCGGCCAGCCAGGGGACGAGCATCTCGGCCGGGCTGAGTGCGCCGTGGCGGCCGGGTAGCTTGTCGGCCGGGGCGTGGATGCCCTCGGCGTGGAGCGAGACGGTTCCGCGCCCGACCAGCACCACGTCGCCGACGCGGGCGAGCGTCTCTTCATACACGGGCGCGCCGAACAGGCCGGCGCTGACAGCCACCTGACTATCCCAGGCGGCGAACTGCCGCGCCAGGTGGCTGTGCAGGTGATCTAGCAGGGCTACCTTCTCGCCCTGGCGGGCGTAGAGGTAGGCGGCGCGGGCTTCGCCGGTGGGGCCGAACAGTAGTCGTTGGCTGATGCCCGGATGATGGGCTACGTCGACGATGTCCTGGGGCCGCGAGCGGACCTGGCCGTGGTCGGCGCAGAGGACGAGCAGCGTCCGCCGCCGCGCCCCGGGGGCCAGCCCGTCGAGCAACTCGCGGCCCAGGGAGAAGGCGATGTTGCGAATCTCGGCGGCGGCCATCTCGGTGTCGGGGCCATAGTGGTGGGCGACGCTGTCGACGCCGGGCCAGTATACCGTCACGAGGGCGGGTTGTCCGGCGCGCGCGGTCAGCAGGTGGCGCACGCCGACCCACATGTCGGCGACGTTCACGTAGGGTAGCATGTGCGCGCCGCGATATTGAAGGCGCGACAGGCCGCTGTCGAGGATGCTGGCGGGCAGCAGGGCGAAGGTGGGGATGCCCTGGGCGGCCAGGGCCTGGGCGACGCTGGGCACGGGGATGAAGGACTCATGCTTGAGGCCGAGGGGGAGCAGTTCGCCTGACCGCTGCGCCCCGCGCGCGCTGAGTAGAATCATGTTGGCTGTGCGGGAAAACTCGCGCAGGAACAGCTCGTAGCCGAGCATGCCGTGGGCGGCGGGGGGCTGGCCGGTGGCGAAGGTGGTCGTGGCGGCTGTCGTGGTCGAGGGGAACACCGACGTCAGTGGGGCCAGGACACCCGCGCGCGCCACGCGGCTGAAGGCCAGGTCGGGCTGAAGCGCCAGGGCTTCCTGTAGGGCCAGGTAACCCAGGGCGTCGAGGATGACGAAGACGATGCGGTCGACGCGGCCGCGCCATGCCTCCCAGAAGGGCGACCACAGGCTCGGCCCGGCTCCCAGGTCTATCCCCAGCAGCGCGGCCAGGGTCGGGGCGACGTTGGCGATGGATAGGCCGTCGTAGGCGGGGAAGATGGCGTCGTCGTCCAGCCCGTCGAGGCCGGATAAGCGCGTGGCGTGGAGGCGAGCCAGGGTCTGGGTAGTCAGGGAGTCGGGCATGGCGTTGATTGTAGCGGAGGCGGGGCGGGGGGGCAAACGGGGAAAGAGAGATTGGGGATTGGAGGTTGCGCCTGGCAGACGACTCGTGGTCGGTCGTCGGTGGTCAGTGGTCGGTCGACCATCGGTGGTCGTCGGTGGTCAGTGGTCGGAGGTCGTCTTCGACGGTTGGCCGAGTGGCCCCTTTTCGGCTAGAATAGGCTCACCGAGTCGAGCTGGAATGGCTCCTCGTATCTTTTCCGCCTTCAAGAGGTCTCTTCTCTATGCAGTCATTTGGTCGTTTCTCGGTACTGCCCGTGATGCCGGAGCGTATTCGCGGGCTGCACGCGCTGGCTTACAATCTGTGGTGGATGTGGCACGCTGAGGCCCAGCAGCTATACAGCGACATCGACCCGGCCCTATGGGACGCTGTGCGGCACAACCCCGTGCGTTTCCTTAGCCGGGTCCAGTCTGAGCCGTTGGATCGCGCGGCCGACGATTCCGTGTATCTGGCCCGCTACGACGCGATCATGGCCGAGCTGGCTCACTACATGGCCGCCGACGACACGTGGTTTCGGCAGGCGCACCCCGACCAGGATAATATGGTGGTGGCGTACTTCTCGCCGGAGTTCGGCCTCCACGAGTCGCTGCCTATCTACTCCGGCGGTCTGGGCATCCTGTCCGGCGACCAGTGCAAGGAAGCCAGCGATTTGGGGCTGCCCTTCATTGGCGTCGGCTTTCTCTACCCTCAGGGCTACTTCATCCAACGCATCACCCAGGACGGCACGCAGGAGGCCATCTACGAGAAGATGCACTTCTCGGAAGTGCCCGCTACGCCCGCCCTCACGCCCGATGGCCAGGAGGTCTTCATCCACGTTGACCTGCCAGGGCGGCGCGTGTACGCCAAAGTATGGCAGTTCCAGGTGGGGCGCGTCCGCCTGTACTTGATGGACACCGATGTCGATCTCAACGACCCCGCCGACCGGGACCTGGGCGCGAAGTTGTACGTGGGTGACCACGCCATGCGCCTGGCGCAGGAGGTTGTGTTGGGCGTGGGTGGGGTGCGCACGCTGCGCGCGCTGGGTATCCACCCCACGGTGTGGCACATGAATGAGGGCCATTCCGCCTTCCTGGGCCTGGAGCGTATCCGCGAGCTGGTGGAAGGCGCGGGGCTGTCCTTTGAGGAGGCGCGGCAGGTGGTCGCCGCCGATACGGTGTTCACGACCCATACGCCGGTCGCGGCGGGCAACGAGGCCTTCAGCTTCGACCTGATGGAGCGCTTCTTCCACGCTTACTGGCCGTCGTTGGGTGTCGACCGTGACGAATTCCTGGGCCTGGGCTACCACGAACAGGCCTGGGGCGCGACTTTCAGCATGACTGTACTGGCTTTGGGCCTGTCGAGTTTTGCCAACGGCGTCAGCGCGCTGCACGGTGAGGTGTCGCGGGCGATGTGGCAGGAATTGTGGCCCGGCCTGCCCATGGATGAGGTCGAGATCACCCATATCACCAACGGCGTGCATACTGGCACCTGGATTGCGCCGGAGATGGACGCCTTGTTCCAGACATACCTGGGCGTCGACTGGAAGCGCCGCGTGGACGACCCCGCGCTGTGGCAGGGTGTGGACGCTATTCCCGATGCCGAGTTTTGGCAGGTCCATCTGGACCTGAAGCGTAAGCTTGTCGAGCGCGCACGTCAGGAGACGGTCCGCCACCGCGAGCGACTCGGTGAGGGGCCACGCGCCCTGGCCGAGGCGGGCCACTTTCTGGACCCCGACGCGCTGACCATCGGCTTCGCTCGCCGCTTTGCTACCTACAAGCGGGCGACCCTGCTCATGAGTGACCTGCAACGTCTGTATCAACTGCTGGCGCAGGAGGGGCGGCCGGTCCAGTTCATCTTCGCGGGCAAGGCCCACCCCGCCGACGAGCCGGGCAAGGCGCTGATTCGCGCCGTCTATCGGTTGGCGGCGACCGAGGAGTTTGCGGGGCGTATCCTTTTCCTCGAAGGTTACGACATGGAGGTTGCCCGCTACCTGGTGCAGGGCGCGGACGTGTGGCTCAACAATCCCACCCGCCCCCGCGAGGCCAGCGGCACGAGTGGCGAGAAGGCTGCCCTCAACGGCATCCTCAACTTTAGCGTCCTGGACGGCTGGTGGGCCGAGGGCTACAACGGCCACAACGGCTGGGCTATCGGCGACGGGCGTCTGTACGCGAGCGAGGAATTGCAGACTGAGGCCGACTCGGTCTCGCTGTACGATACGTTGGAGCACAAGATCGTCCCCCTGTACTACGACCAGACCGACGGCGTGCCCGTCGGCTGGGTCAAGATGGTCAAGGACAATCTCAAGACCCTGACCTGGCAATTCAGCGCGGCCCGCATGATGAAGGGGTACACCCTGGAACTGTATCTGCCCGCCAATAGCTACGGCGTGGCCATGCGTAGCGACGGCTACAGCGGGGCCAGGGAGATTGTCGCCTGGCAGGACTCGCTGGATGAGACGTGGCACGAGTTGTCCCTGGCGGTGGATGCCCCGCGCGAGGGGCAGTTGACGGTGGGGGCGAGCGTGCCGGTCACGGCGCGGGTGCGGCTGGGCAGCCTGACGCCTGAAGACGTGCTGGTCGAGGCGTTGACGTGGCAGCCCAACGGCTCGTCGGGGCTGCCGGGCCTCCAGGTGACGCCGCTGAAGATGGTCGCGCGGGATGGGGACGTGACGGTGTATCGAGGCGAGCTTCAGGCGCGCACCAGCGGCTCGCTGGCGTATACCGTGCGCGTGCTGCCTTTCCACCCCAAGCTGAGCCGCAAGCACGCCGCGCGCCGCGTGCGGTGGGCGTGAGAAGAGGAGATTGGAGAATAGAGATTAGGGCTTGAGATTTCTCACGCATCACGCATCACGCATCATTCAACAGGAGACGGGCATGGACAAGGCCACTATCTTGAGCCGATTGCGCGCCATTCTCGGCCCTGCGGGCGTGCTGCACCGTCCGGAGGACGTGGCTCTCTACGAGTATGACGGTGCGCTGGATAAGGCCCGGCCCGACTTCGTCGTCTTCCCAGAGACGGCCCGCCAGGTGGCCGCCGTGGTCCAGGTCGCCAACGCGGCGGGGCTGCCCTTTATGCCGCGCGGCGCGGGCACGGGCCTGTCGGGTGGAGCGGTTGCCATCGAGGGCGGCATCGTCGTCTCCTTCGCCCGCATGAACCAGATTCTGGAGATTGATCTCGCCAACCAGCGGGCGGCGGTGCAGCCGGGCGTCGTCAATATCGACGTGACCAACGCTGTCAGCGGCGACGGCTTCTACTACGTGCCGGACCCGTCCAGCCAGCGGGCCTGCACCATCGGCGGGAATATCGCCGAGAATTCCGGTGGCCCGCATTGCCTGGCCTACGGCGTGACCGCCAATCACACCCTGACGCTGGAGGTCGTGCTGCCCGACGGCGAGGTGGTTGACCTGGGCCTGCCCACCGCTGACCCACCGGGCTATGACCTGACGGGCCTGATGGTCGGCTCGGAGGGTACGCTGGGCCTGGTGACGGAGGCTGTGGTGCGTCTCGTCCACTTGCCGGAGACGGTCACGACGCTGCTGGCCGTGTTCGACGACGTAAACGAGGCCAGCAATGCGGTATCGGCCATCATCGCCGACGGGACCATCCCGGCCGCCCTGGAGATGATGGACAATGTCGCCATCCGCGCCGTTGAGGCGGCCAAGAAGTGCGGCTATCCGACTGACGCGGCGGCGGTGCTGCTCATCGACCTGGAGGGCTTCTACGACGGCATCCAGGAATTGACCGCCCATGTGGGCGAGCTGTGCCGCCGAAACGGGGCGCGGGAGATTCGCCCGGCGAAGAGCGCGGCCGAGCGCGACAAGTTGTGGTCGGGGCGCAAGGGCGCTTTCGGCGCGATGGGCCGCCTGTCGCCGTCGTACTACGTGCAGGACGGCGTCATTCCGCGCACCAGACTACCCCAGGTCCTGCGCCGTATCGGCGAGATTGGCGAGGAGTACGGGTTTACCATCGCCAACGTGTTCCACGCGGGGGACGGTAACCTGCACCCATTGATTCTGTTCGACGAGCGCGACCCGGCTCAGGTGCGGGGTGTCGTCAAGGCTGGCTCGGCTATCCTGCGCGCCTGCGTGGAGGCGGGCGGCTCGATCAGCGGTGAGCATGGCATCGGCGTCGAAAAGCGCGAGGACATGTGCGAGCAGTTCAGCGGTGAGGACCTGCGGGCGATGGCGCAAGTCAAGGCGGCCTTCAACCCGCTGAACCTGTGCAACCCTGGCAAGGTCTTCCCGACCTCCAAGGCCTGCTACGAGGTGGGCAAGCGTCATCGCCGCTTGCCGCGCGTCGTCGAAGAAGACCATACCCTCTGAGGACATCATGACCGACATCGCCGTCGCCCTGGACCGCCTGGCCGAGAAAGTCGGCGCGGACAATATCGTCACCGACGCGGAGGCGCTGGCTCCCTTCGCTGTCGATGGTGTGACGCCCTCCGTGCTCGTTCATCCCGCCGACGAGGAGGGCGTGGCGGCGACCCTGGCCTGGGCCAACGCCGCCGGGCTGGCCGTCGTTCCGCGCGGCGCGGGCACGGCGATGGGCCTGGGCATGCCGCCGCGTCGCGCCGACGTCATCCTGAGCCTGGAGCGGCTGAACGCGATTCTCGAATACGAGCCGGCCGACCTGACAGTAACGGCGCAGGCGGGTGTCACGCTGGGCCAGTTGCAGGCCACTCTCGCCGAGCGCGGGCAGTGGCTGCCTCTTGACCCGCCGCGTGGGGGGGGGCGCAGCGTGGGCGGCATCGTCGCCACCGCCGCCGCCGGCCCGCATCGTCTCGGCTTTGGTACGCCCCGCGACCGGGTCATCTTCGGCCCGCGCATCGCCGAGGCCGACGGATGACCTTCCTGGGCGGGGCGAAGGTGGTCAAGAACGTGGCGGGCTACGACCTGCCCAAGCTGGCCGTTGGCTCGCTGGGCACGCTGGGCGTGTTCACCGAGGCGACCTTCAAGCTGCTGCCTCTGCCGCGCCAGTGGGGTACGGCGGTCATCCCGTGCCCCGATATTCCGACGGCGACGCGCATCGTCGCCCAGGTCCTCACCTCGCCGCTGACCCCGGTCGCCCTGTGCATCCTCGATGGGGGCGGCGTGATGCAACTCCTGATGGATGCGCCCGGCGTTGCCCCGGCCGGGACAACGGCGTTGCTGCTGGCGCGCTTCGGGGGCATCCCCCAGGCGGTGCAGCGCCAGTTGCATGACCTGCGCGACCTGGCCGTGGCGGCGGGGGCCAGTCAGGACGAGATCGCCGATGATGCGACCCTGTGGCAGGCGGCGGCTGACCTGCCTGCGACGGCGACGGCGGCGCGCGCCGCGCGGGTCAAGATCGCCGTGCTGCCGTCGCGGGTGGCCGAGGCAATGGCGGCCGGGCAGGCGGTGGGCCAGCAGCACATGAAGGCCGTGGCGCAGATCGCCTACGCGGGCAACGGCCTGGTGTACACGACGCTGCGCGGCTACGGCCCCGACGGCGAGCGCAACGAGCGGTTGGGGCAGGCGGTGGCGGCATTGCGGGCGGCCATCGCAGGGCTGGGCGGCACGACGATCGTCGAGCATGCGCCCCTGGCCGTCAAGCAGGCGGTGGACGTGTGGGGGCCAATCCGCCCCGACTTCCGTCTGATGCGCGCCCTCAAGGAGCAGTTCGACCCGCAGGGGACGCTGAACCCTGGTCGATTCGTGGGCGGCTTGTAGCGAGGTGTGACCGTCCTTGGTTAAGGGACTGGTTCTTAAGCCGACTAGTGACGAAAGACGAAGGACCAATCATACGACCTGTTGGTCGGTGCTTGTCTTTCGTCATTGGGCTCCTTGAAGGGGTTGGGAAACATGGCCGATAGCGCATCCGTCAGGCGACCCACCCACCGCCTTCCGCCCTCGGAACCCATCGCTGTCGAGTACGACAAGGAGCAGATAGTCAGACGAGCTTCGTGTGGCGCGGGACGCGCTACGACGTGGCCGAAGTGGTCGAGGCCCCGGCAGGCACTGGTCCGTGCCCGATTACGCCCATGTCCACGCTGGATTCACCGCCGCCACCGTAATTGCCACAGTCGTCCGCACGACGGATGACCGTGTTGTTCGAGCTATACCTGGACCGTCCGCCGGGCCGCCGTGGACGGGGCGTTGAAACAACGGGCATGATTGCAGGAGTGTGCCATGCAGAGTCCCATTGAACTGACACTACCGAGCGGCCGAGTTCGTGGCCGAAGGGATGCGGGCGGGCGCGGGCTACCCATGCCGGGGCCGCCCGCCTACGATGAGATTCTTGCGCTGCACTCACTGTGGGATGTGCCTCAACCAGTGTTCCACCTACCGCGTCTTTGCGCATCGAGGCCGATCTCACCGCGCGGCCTGCCTGCGGAACACAGATGCGCGCTGTCCAGTCGGTGGGCCGCGCCGAGGTGACGGCTGATTCGCCGAGCATATGTTCGTGTGCCTTGCGTGCCGCGCCCGCGAGACGGCCTGCCCGGCCACGGTGCGCTTCGGTGGTTCCGGGTCGAGCAGGCGCGCGCCCAGGTCGAGGCGGTCAACGCCGCTAGCCGTCCGCCCTGGCAGCGCGCCCTACGGGCTGCCGTGTTCAGTGCACCTGCTGCCCTACCCTGTCGCGGCTGCGGGCGGTGGCCGAGATGAGTCGTCTGTACCAGACGAGCGGGGCACGGAGTCTGGTGCAGCGGAGTGGCCTGCTCAAGCGGCTGCCTGGCGGGCTGGAGGCTCGCGAAGAGCTGATGCCGCATTGCCTCGACGAAAGCCTTTTCACCGCCAGGGCCAACGCTACGGCGCGCTCGGTAACATCGTGGTCGTCGCTCTGTTCAACGGCTGTATCATGCTTCCTGGCCTACGGGCCGACCCAGGCGGCAACGGTGCGGGTTCTCCAGCAATGGCCTGAGGTCGTTGTGCCGGGTGAGCAGATCTGCTGCGGCGCGCTGGCGATCCATGCGGGCGAGCGTGAGCAGGGCAAGGCCCAGGCGAAGCGCAACATCAAGGTCTTCGAGGCGCTGGACGTGGATGCCATCATCATCAACGCGGCGGGGTGTGGCTGCGCCCTCAAGGAGTACGGTGAGATGTTGCAGCACGACCCGCAATGGGTAGACCGCGCCCACCGCTTTAGCGCGAAGGTCAGGGACGTGACCGAGTACCTGAGCGATATCGGCCTGCGGCCGCCGGCTGGCCGCATGGCCAGGCGCGTCACCTACCAGGACCCATGTGCCATCTGGCCCACGGTTGCGGCGCGCGCCCAGCCGCGCAAGTTGCTGAAGGCCACTCACTTTGCAACTGGTGGAGATGCGCGACGCGGACCGCTGCTGCGGCTCGGCGGGCATCTACAACATCACCAACCCCGACCTATCACAGCGTGTCTTGATGGAAGATGGTTAACGCCTGCGCGACGCGCGCCGACGCCACGTCTCGGCGAAACCCCGGCCGCACCATGCAGTTGGAGGCGGGTTGCCGCCACAGGATGGGCGCCCCTGGTGAGGCATATCATCGCCGTGCGCGTTGCGGCATACCGGTTGGGCGTGGCCGGTGTGGGTGGGGGGGGGGGGTGGGGGTTTGGGAGTCCACGGCAGCGTGAGACGTGGGCGGACCTGGAAGCAGACGAGACGCTGGCCGAGCATATCGACCAGGTGCGCGTGGGGCGCGCGCTGGACCTGGGCGCGGGGGACGGCGACCACGCGCTGTGGCTGGCGGCGCGCGGCTTCGAGGTGGAGGTCGTGGACACCGACGCCGATGCTCTCCGCCGGGCTGAGAAGCGCGCCTTTCGCCTACGGCTACGCCTGCAAGCTTTCCTGGCCGACATGGCCGAGTTCCCGATCCTGCCCGCGACTTACGACCTGATGGTGGCGGCGGCCAGTCTCCACTTTCTGCCGCCGGAGCGTAGCGCCGCCCTCGCGCCGCACATCGTGGCGGGGCTGGCCCCCGGCGGCGTCCTGTACGCCACCGCTTTCACCACCGATGATCCCGGCTATGCCGCGCTGCGAGCGGCGGGGATCGCCGAGATCGCGCCCCGGACGTTTGACGTGTCGGAGGGAGGGGCGCCGGAGGCGCTGCGCTACTTCGCGCCCGGCGAATTGGGCAGGCTGTTCGCTGACCTGGCGGTGGTTTACTACGCTGAGGAGCGTTACCTGCGACCCGGCGATGGGCCGGGCTACAACGCGGCGGCGACGCTGGTAGCAAGTAAGAGGCCCTAAGGGTTTCAGCAACCCTTAGGGCCCTCTCATAGGCGGAAAGGCGACTACGGTCGGAACAGCTGCCAGCCGCGAGTCAGTACATCGACCAGAATGCCCGCGATGAGCATGAGCGCCCATAGCCAGCCGATGACGACAAAGAGTCGCGTGATATTGTCGGAGAAGCGCACGCCCATGAAGATCATGACGATCAACCCGACCTTGGTGAGTGCAATGCCCAGGGCGGCCAGGTCGTTGAGGGGGCCGAGGTTCATGAACGCGAAGGTGATTGTCGCTAGCGTCAGGATGATCAGGGTAACCAGTGTAAGCGCGAGCGTGCGAACGGGCGTAATCGGTTCGTGGGCGTCGTGCGCGTGTCTCATGATGACTCCCTAGCCGTGTCGCGAGATGAGGTAGAGCATGGGGAATAGGAGGACCCAGATCAGGTCGACGAAGTGCCAGTACAGGCCGCCCAGCTCGACTGGGGTGAAGTACTCGGTGCCGTACCGGCCCTGCCACGCCTTGTACAGGAGAAAGCCCATGATGGCCATGCCGATGATCATGTGCAGGGCGTGCGTGGCGGTCATGGTGAAGTAGAGGACGAGGAACAGTTCGACCTGCTTGGCGATGCCGGGCGTGGTACCCTCGTACTCAAACAGTACGCCTGGAACCTGGCCGCTGAGGTAGTGGTCGTAGTACTCCGCGCCCTTGATGCCGAGGAAGACCGCGCCCAGGACGATGGTGCCCGCGAGGCAGAGCATGAGCAGACGGCGGTTGCCGACCTGGGTACTACGCACCCCCAACGCGACCAGGAAGCTACTCAGCAGCAGCACGATGGTATTGATGCTGCCGAGGACCAGGTTGTTGTGGTGGCTACCTTCGATGAAGGCCTGCGGGTAGATGGCGCGGTACATGAAGTATGCGGCGAACATGCCACCGAACAGCAGCACTTCTGTCACGAGGAACGCCCACATGCCCAGCGTGTTCGCGCCGTGCTGCTGCTCCATCGTGTCGTAATGATGCCCCAGGTAGGACGGGTGTTCGTGATCGATTGAAGCGGTCTGTTGAGCCAAGGCTCACCTCCCCCATAGCGTGGCGCGGGGCGCAGCTTAGTCGCCGGCCGGTTGGGTCGCCGCCGGAGCCACCAATGGTGGGCCTGCCTTCGGCTTGTCATCCTCGAACAGGTTGGGTGCGATTGGGCCAGAGAAGTAGTAGGGGCCGTGCTCGACGATGGGTGTTTTTTCGAAGTTGAAGGTGGTCGGCGGGGAGGCAATCTCCCACTCCAGGCCGGAAGCGCCCCACGGATTCATGCTGGCTTTCTCGCCCTTGAAGAGCGACCAGACGAAGTAGAGCATGGGCAGCCCATAGCCGACGGCCAGGATGGTCGCGCCGGCCGACGAGAGGACGTTCCAGATCTGGAACTCCGGCGGGTAGGTCGCATAGCGGCGCGGCATACCCATGTAGCCCACGACGAACTGGGGCATGAAGGTGGCGGTGAAGCCGACGACGATGAGGATGGCGGCCGCAATCGCCAGTGGCTCGTTGTACATGCGGCCTGTCATCTTCGGCCACCAGTAGTGCAAGCCACCGTAGAGGGCCATGACGGTAGCGCCGACCATGACGTAGTGGAAATGGGCCACGATGAAATATGTGTCTGTCACATGCACATCTACCGCCAGGGAGGCGAGGAACAGGCCAGTCAGGCCGCCGACGAGGAACAGGACCAGGAAGCCTAGCGCGTAGATCATGGGCGCTTTGAGGGAGATCGACGCCTTGTACATGGTGCCGGTCCAGTTGAAGACCTTGATTGCCGATGGGACGGCGACGAGGAAGGTCAGGAAGGAGAACACCAGCGCCGAGGTGGTGGAGATACCGGCCACGAACATGTGGTGTGCCCACACCATAAAGCCCAGGGCGGCGATGGCGACGCTGGCCATGGCTACGAACTTGTAGCCGAAGATGGGCTTGCGCGAGAAGTTAGCCACCAGCTCGCTCATGACGGCGAAGCCGGGCAGGATCATGATGTAGACGGCGGGGTGCGAGTAGAACCAGAACAGGTGCTGATAGAGTAGCGGGTCGCCGCCCAGGGCGGGGTCGAAGAAGCCCACCTGGAAGATGCGCTCGATGGCTACCAGCGCCAGGGCGATGGATAGGACCGGCGTCGCCAGAATTACCACCAGGGCATAGGAGTAGATTGACCAGACGAATAGCGGCAGGCGGAACCAGGTCATGCCCGGTGCGCGCATACGGTGCACGGTCACGATGAAGTTGAGCGCGGTCATGATGGAGGAGAAGCCGGCGATGAAGCCGGCTATCAGCACCGGTATCACCTTAGTCGAGGCGTAGGTCGTGCTGTAGGGTGTGTAGAAGGTCCAGCCTGTGTCGACGCCGCCCATGAGCAACGCGTAGACGCCGATGACGCCAGCGATGACGAAGACGTACCAGCTA
>JAHCIE010000539.1 GCA_026129385.1 Anaerolineae bacterium | reverse complement strand
TATGCTCGGCGCTGTCGGCCACGTACGACGCCAGCATCGCCAACACCATCAGTTGGGCGGTGTAGGTTTTCGTCGCGGCCACGCTACGCTCGGCCCCCGCGTGCAACTGGATCACGTGGTCAGCGGCAAGCGCCAGCCGCGACTGAGGGTCGTTCGTGATCGCGACTGTCGGCGCACCCGATTCCCGCGCGTGCTCAAGGACGGCCACGATATCCGGCGACTGGCCCGACTGGGAGATGCCGATCACCAGCGCACCGTCGACACGAGGCGGTTGGTTGTACAGTGTGTACAGCGATGGGGTGGCCAGGGCGACTGGCAGACCCAGCAGGGATCCAAACAGATACTTGCCGTAGACACCAGCGTTGTCTGATGTCCCGCGCGCAGCGATTAGCACATAGTTGGGGTGACGGGTACGCAATGACTCCGCCAGGCGGCGCACCGTTGACGCCTCTTGCTCCAGCAGGCGCGCCAGGACGGCGGGCTGGTCGTGGATTTCGCTGTACAGGAATGAGCTAGACATGGCGGTCCTTCCGCGTGGGCTACGATGGGCGGATATGCTACTCCATTATAGAGCCACCCAGGCGACAAGGCAACCAGCGCCGTCTATCTGACGCTTTCCCTACGACTCGCGGCGACGCATAACATCTTCACATTTCTTCTCGTTACACTGCATGAGGGAGAGCGGGGGGACTGGTGATGGATCAGCCGCAGCACGATGACGGCTTACAAGTCGCGACTGAGCAGGTAGTAGCCCTGGGGGCAGCCCGCGCCGTCGGGGTTGTCGGGCGCGAGGCAGCTCATCCGGAGATGACCTGGGTTGCCTTCGCGGGACCGGCGTCGGCCCGCGCTTCCCTGGCCCTGGTCGCTACCGAGGCGCTGAACCGTCACGAATCGCTGCGCGAGACACGCGGCGGGGAGACGGTGTGGGCAGCAACGTTTCAGGGCGTGACGGCTGGCAGCGGCGCGACCGTCGCTATCGGCAGCGGCTCGCTACCCTGGCAGCTAGCTTTGCTGGACCTTCTGTCTGAGGCGGCATGCCTGACGGCAGGCTTGCGCGCCGAACGCCAGCGCGCGGCGCGGCTGCAAGAATGGCTCACTGCAATGGGCCGGCACGTCGCGGCGGGCAACGCGGTAGCAGGCGTGGCGCACCGCATCAACAATCCACTCACCACTATCATCGGCGAGGCGCAACTCCTGCAAACCGAACCGCTTGGCCCAGGTATGCAGGCCAGCCTGAGCGCCATCGAACGCTCGGGCCAGCGAATCCGCGTCGCCGTGCAGACCGTGGTGCAATTCAGCCAAAGCGACGGCCTGGCGGAAAGCACCGATGTAAATGCGACTATCGAGGCGGCCCTGGGCTTGGTAGCAAGCCAGCTTGAGGGGGCTGGGGTCCGTCTCACGGCGCGACTGGCGCCTAACCTGCCGCCAGTTCACGCCAACGCCGCGGCTTTGACCGAAGCATGGGTCCATTTGCTGGTCAATGCGTGGCAGGCTATTCCCAGCGAGGAGTCAGGCGAGGTGCGCATCGCGACTCAGCTTCGTCAGGACACCCTCCTCGTCACGATCGCCGACAATGGGCCGGTGACGGTCCGGCGGCGGCGGCCAGTCCAGCCCTTCGCGCCTGAAACGCGCGGCCCGCTGTTCCTGGCCTGGGATATCCTGACGCGCGCCGGTGGGCAGGTCATGATGGCCAGCCGGCCCGGCATGGGAACCACCATTGGTGTGCGCCTCCCCCTGAAGACGGCGCTGAAGTGAGGTTGTTGTGGCGACGATTTTGGTGGCGGACCATGACACGGACGTGCGCGGCACCCTCAGCCGTAGCCTGGTCCGTAATGGCTACGAGGTGGTGACGGCCAACACGGGGCTTGAGGCCCTGACGATCACGCGCCAATTGCTGCCCGATCTGGTGGTCCTGGACATGGCGATGCCCGGCATAGATGGCCTGGAGGTCTGCCGGCGACTGCGCGCCGACCCTACCGTTTCCGACACGCCGGTACTGTTCCTGACGGCGCAGCACCGCCTGCCCGACCGCCTGCGCGGCCTCGATGCGGGCGGCGACGACTATCTCGTCAAGCCCTTCGACATTCAAGAACTGGCGGCCCGCGTCCGCGCCCTGTTGCGTCGCTGCCACCGGGCGGGCAGTCAACCCCTGACCCTCGGCCGACTACGCCTCGATCTCGGCGGCCGCCGCGCCGAGGTCGACAATCGTGGCGTGCCGCTGACGCCCACCGAGTTCAAGTTGCTGGCTTATCTGCTACGCAACGCCGGGCAGGTCGTCTCGTCCGACCGGCTGCTCCAGGATGTGTGGGGCTACCCGCCCGGCACCGGCCAGCACGCCCTGGTGCGCGCCCATGTCAAGAATCTGCGCGCCAAGCTAGAGCCAACACCCCACAGCCCGCGCTACGTGCGGACCGTGCCGCGCCACGGCTATACCCTCGTGTCCCCCGATTAACCTCCCTGTGATGGCATGAGGGGCGAGACCCACCCAGGTCTCGCCCCTCGACTATCCTACGTCTCGGCGTTCGCGACGCGCGTCAAGTATGACATCAGCGTACCGCTACGCCCTTGGTATAGATGGCGTAGCGTTCCTCGGCGTACGGGTTCAAGAGAGGCAGCACGATCCACTCAAGGGTG
>JAHCIE010000538.1 GCA_026129385.1 Anaerolineae bacterium | reverse complement strand
CGCCGTCATGTGGCGGCAACTGTTCGGCGCGGACGGCGCTATCAACGCCATCCTGAGGGGGCTGGGCCTGACCGGCCATAACTGGCTCGGCGACCCCAGTACCGCCATCTGGACCCTCATCATCCTGGCGATCTGGCAGTTCGGCTCGCCCATGCTCATCTTCCTGGCGGGTTTGAAGCAGATTCCAGGTGAGCTGTACGAGGCGGCGGCTATTGACGGCGCGAACCCGTGGCAAAACTTCTTCCGCATCACGCTACCACTACTGACGCCTGTCCTCCTGTTCAACCTCGTCATGCAGATTATCAGTGGCTTTATGGTCTTCACCCAGGCCTTCATCGTCACCGGCGGCGCTCCGCTGGACACGACCTTGTTCTACGCCTTGTACGTCTACCGACGCGCCTTCGAAACCTTCCAGATGGGCTACGCCTCGGCCATGGCCTGGGTGATGCTGCTCGTCATCGCAGCGTTCACCGCCCTCGTCTTCAAGTCGTCGTCGTACTGGGTCTACTACGAATCTGAGGAGGGACGCTAGCATGGCTGCCACCCCCGCGCCTGTTTCGGTTCGCACGACAAAGTCAAGGTCGAGTGGTAAGCCGGGCCGCACCTTCCTCTACCACGCTGCCGTCGTGGTCTTCGGCTTCGTGATGGTCTATCCTCTGCTGTGGCTGTTCGCCAGTTCCTTCAAGGGGCCGACCGAGATCTGGACCCAGGTGGCGTCCCTCATCCCGCGCGACTTCACCCTGAACAACTACGTCAAAGGGTGGGCGGGCTTTGGCGGCATCTCCTTCTCTACCTTCTTTACCAACTCCTTCATCTACGCGGGCATTGGCACGGTGTTCGTCGTCCTCTCGTCGGCGGTCGTGGCCTACGGCTTCAGCCGCATTCGCTTCAAGGGGCGCGGCTTCTGGTTCACCTGCATGCTGCTGACGCTGATGCTGCCCGTGCAGATTACGATCATTCCGCAGTACATCATCTGGAGCAAGCTCAACCTGCTCAACACCTGGATTCCGCTGCTCCTGCCGAAGCTGTGCGGTCAGGCGTTCTTCATCTTCCTGATCATGCAGTTTATTCGGGGTATCCCCAAGGAGTTGGACGAGGCGGCCCGCATTGACGGCTGCGGTCAGTTTAGCATCTTCTATCGCATCATCCTGCCGCTGATCGTGCCAGCTCTGATTACCTCGGCCATCTTCTCCTTCTATTGGACGTGGGAGGATTTCCTCACCCCCCTCGTCTACCTCAATTCGCCCAAGCTCTACACCGTCTCCCTGGCGTTGCGCTCCTTCGCCGACCCTTCGGGACAGACGGATTGGGGCGCGATCTTTGCCATGTCAGCCCTGTCGTTGGTGCCGGTCTTCGTGATCTTCGTTCTCTTCCAGCGTTACCTGGTCGAGGGCATCGCCACCACCGGCATCAAGGGCTAACCGGCGCGGAGAGTCACCAATGACAAGTCCCACGCTGCGTTTCTCGGTCATCGGCATCAACCACAACCACATCGTCGGCCAGGTCAATCTCCTGCTGCGGGCGGGCGCAGAGTTTGTCGCCTTCTACGCCCCTGAGGCGGACCTCGCCGCCACCTTCGCGGCCACGTATCCCCAGGCGCGCCAGGCCCGCAGTGCGCAGGAGATTCTCGACGACAGCAGCATCCAGCTGGTGGTCAGCGCGGGCATCCCCGCCGACCGCGCCCCGCTGGGCATCGAGGTGATGCGCCACGGCAAGGATTACATGGTCGACAAGCCCGGCATCACCAGCCTCGACCAGCTGGCCGAGGTACGCCGCGTCCAGGCCGAGACCGGGCGCATCTATTCCATCTGCTTCAGCGAGCGGCTCGAAGTGCCCGCCGCCGTCAAGGCGGGTGAGCTGGTCAAGGCGGGGGCCATCGGCCGCGTGGTGCAGACGCTCGGCATGGGGCCACACCGTACCAACCTGCCCAGCCGCCCGGCGTGGTTCTTCCAGCGCGCGCGCTACGGTGGTATCCTGACCGATATCGCCTCCCACCAGATGGACCAGTTTCTGTTCTTTACCGGCTCTACCCAGGCCGAGGTGGTCGCGTCCCAGGTTGCCAACTACAAGCATCCCCAGCATCCCGAACTGGAGGACTTCGGCGATGCGCTGCTGCGCGGCGACGGCGGCACGGGCTACGTGCGCGTCGATTGGTACACGCCCGATGGCCTGCCCACCTGGGGCGACGGTCGGCTGACCATCCTCGGCACGGAGGGCTACATCGAACTGCGCAAGTACGTGGACATCGCGGGCCGTCCCGGCGGCAATCATCTGTTCCTGGTAGACCAGAAGGGCGTCCACTACATCGACTGCGCCAACGTGGAGCTGCCTTACGGGCAGCAGCTGATTCACGACGTGTTGCACCGCACCGAGACGGCCATACCCCAGGCCCACGTCTTCCTGGCGACGGAGCTAGCTCTCAAGGCGGAGGCGGGCGCGGCGCGTCTGGGAGGCCTATCATGAGCGTCCAACCCCTGCGCGTGGGTGTCGTCGGTCTGGGTATCGGCCGTTCGCACCTGGAAGCCTTCGGCAGCCTGCCTGACCTGTTCGATGTTGTCGCGGTGTGCGACCTGGACGCCAGCCGGGCCGAGGCCGTCGCCGAGCAATTCGGTGTACCCGCCATCGCCGCCGACTTCGACGCCCTGTGTCG
>JAHCIE010000537.1 GCA_026129385.1 Anaerolineae bacterium | reverse complement strand
TGTGGATGGGTTGGGAAACACCGTGTTTCCCTCGTTCCAGCCTACGATTGATGGCCTGTTCGGGGTCGCCAAGCTGCTGGAGTATCTGGCCCGCCAGAAGATGGAGCTGTCCGACGTGCTTGACGCATTGCCGGCAGTGCATCGGGCCGAGCGCCGCGTGGAATGCCCGTGGGATCATCGAGGGCGTATCATGCGTGAGTTGCACGAGCGGTTTGGCGAGGTCCGCGAGCCGCTCGCGGAGGGGATGGAGTTGAGCCTGGGCGAGCGCGAGTGGGTGCTGATGCTGCCCAGCCCCGACGAGCCGTTCATCTTTGTCTATAGTGAGGCCGATTCGCAGGCACGCGCGACGAGCATTGTCGACGAGTATGCGCAGATTGTGCGCGACATGCTTGCTGGCTAGTGGGGAAGGGCGGTGGCGATGGCGGACGGCCTGGAGCATAGCGTTCCAGGCCGTCGCCGTCAGGAGGCGGGAATTCGCGCCTAGGGCGTGGCGAGGGTGACCCGCCCGTTATTGGTGCGCACCGTGAGCAGGGGACCACCGCTGCCGAGGGCGCCGGTCAGGCGTCGCCGGTCCGTTTGCGCGTTCGTGAGGGGGAGGCTGTTGTTAATCGCCCCGTTGTCGGTCTGCACGTCCAGTTGCAGCTTCTGATCGGCGGGGACAGTGACAGTTACCGCACCATTGCTGGACTGAATTTCGTGGGGGCCTGCGCCCAAAGCGCCGGCGAAGGTGACTGCTCCGTTGCGGCTGCGCAGGCGCATGTTGTCGGCCTGGGTGACGGTGGCGTCGATAGCGCCATTGTTGGTCTGGACGTCCAGCAGGCCCCGCGTGCGGTCGATGGTCATGCGGCCGTTGTCGGCCTCGACCCTGACCGGCCCCTCGACGCTGCGGATCGTGACGGCTCCGTTGGCCGAGCGAGCGTTGACCTCGGCGGCGACGCCGTCCACGGTGACCTCGCCGTTGTCGGCCTCAATATCCACGGCGGTCGTCCGCGGGACGGTGACAAGGTAGTCGACGGCAATGCCGCCCTGGCCGAGCAGGGAGGTTGGCCCGCTGTACTGGTAGCCGAGACGGACGGTTTCCCCCGATTGGCTCATATCAAGCAGGATGCCGGCCAATTTCTGCTGGGCGTTAGGACCGCTGGCGCGCTTGGTGGCTTCGACTTGAATTGTCCGCCCCTCGCCGGCGCGCACTTCGGTGCGTCCGTTGCCGGTGCGGATGACCAGCCGGGGCGTAGCGCCGGGATCGAAGGAGCGGGTTTCAACCTCACGCAGGCCACCGTCGAGGGGGAGATTGATGGCGCGGTCGAGACGGCTCACACCGACGATGGCGCCGCCAATCGCCAGCGCCGCTGCCAGGAGGCCGCAGATGATCAGCGCCACGACGATGAGCACGAGTGATGGGGCGCAGCCGGAGCGGCGGGGCGGCGGAGTCTGCTGAGAGGGAAGGGGAGCGGGCGGCAGGCTGCCCCCGGTGGGAAGGGTCGGCGGCTCAGGCGCTGCCGTGGGGCCAGGACCCAGCGGCGCGGAGGTGGAGTCGGAGGGTATTGACTCCGGTCGTGGACTGTCGGAATTCGCCGGGTCGGGCGGCTGGACAGGCGAGCGAGGTTCCATCTCTTGGCTCATAAGGCGTCTCCTGATGAGTGCCCTGGTATCGTTTGTTCCACTAAGTATACGCACCGACGGAGCTAGGGTTGCGTCCGACAGGAATGTGCGGGCACGTAGACTCGTCTCCAATATTGAAATCGTTTATAATGTTCTAAACGAAACGCGGCTACGGACCTGAAAGGCTGGCCTGATGCTTTCTGATTCGGTTGTTCAGCGGCCGTCGGCTTTCGCTGTGGACGATATTGCCGCCGACATGGCACAGCTTGAGACTATCCTGCAGGATGTGTCGCGTACCGAGTATTCCTTCATTCAGGATATTGTCCGCGCCGCGTTTGCCCACGGTGGTAAGCGGCTGCGTGCAGCGGTAGCATTGCTTAGCGGCCGACTTGTCGCGGCCGCAACTGCGCCAGCGTTGTCGTTGGCGGCGTCGGTGGAGACGCTCCACGCTGCGTCTGTCGTGCATGACGACCTGATCGACCAGTCTTTCATCCGACGCGGCCATCCCACACTGAATGTGCACCTCAGCGCCGAAACTACGGTGTTGGCGGGTGATTACCTCTTTGCGCGCGCGGCTGCTTTCGCCGCCGAGACGGGCAGCCCGCGGGTCGTGCGTGTCTTCTCCGAGTGCCTGATGACCATGTGCGCGGCCGAACTGATGCGGCTCAGCGCGCGGCGTGGCGTACCGAGCCGCGACGAATATCTGGCCCGCATTCATGGCAAGACGGCGGTTTTGTTGGCTACCGCCGCCGAGTGCGGCGGAATCCTGGGCGCGGTGGACGAGATCGGAGCTTCCGCGCTCCGCAGCTATGGCGAGCAGCTAGGCCTGGCCTTTCAGATCGTTGACGACGTGCTTGACTTCGTCGCCGACTCCGACGGCCTGGGCAAGCCAGCTGGTTCGGACCTGCGGCAGGGCACGCTGACACTACCTGCCCTATATGCGGGCGTCTACGGAGAGGCGCCACTCATGGATGCTCTGGCCGGCGACAGCCATGCGTTGGCGGAGGTCATCAATGCGGTGCGAGATGGGGGCGGCGCTGCCCTGGCGCTGGCCGAT
>JAHCIE010000536.1 GCA_026129385.1 Anaerolineae bacterium | reverse complement strand
AGTTGCAGGACGAGATGGCCCGCGCCCAGGAAGCCCTGGCCGAAAAGACGGTCGAGGTGACCATGGGTGGCGGCGTGGTCAAGGTCGTCATGAACGGCCACCAGAAGCTCGTCTCGCTCACCATCGATCCCGAGGCGGTGGACCCTGAAGATGTGGAGACGCTCCAGGACATGATTCTGGCCGCCGTCAACCAGGCGTCCGAGAAGGCCGAGGCGCTGGCGAATGACAGCATGAAGGGCGTGACCGGCGGGTTGAGCATCCCCGGCCTGTTCTAGCTGTGGCTGGCCGCACCGGGTTCGCCGACATCGACGGCGGCCGCCTCTACTACGAGGTCAGCGGCCAGGGCGAGCCGGTCGTCCTGTTGCACGGGTTCGGCTGTGATACGCGCCTGTGGGATGACGTAGCGTTGGCCCTGGCCGACCGCTATCGGGTCGTCGCCTACGACCAGCGGGGTTATGGCCGCTCGACGCTGCCCGCTGCCCCCTATGCCCCCCACGACGACCTGGCTACCCTGCTCGACGCCCTGGACATCGGGCGCGCCCATCTGGTGGGACTGTCGCGGGGCGGCGGTGTGGCGCTAGACACTACCCTGGCCCATCCGAATCGGGTGCGCTCGCTGACCCTGGTCGACTCCATGCTCGGCGGCTATCGCTGGTCGGCCGAGTTCCGCGCCCTAAACAGCGAGGCGGCGGCCCTGGCGCGGGACGTGGGCCAGGCCGAGGCGAAGGCCTACTGGCTGCGCACGCCCTTGCTGGAGTCGACCTGGCGCGTGGCGGGCGCGGGTGAGCGGTGCGCGGCCATGCTAGACGACTACTCCGGCTGGCACTGGCTCAACGCTGACCCCGCGCGCAGCCTGCGCCCACCGGCCATCGAGCGCCTCGCCGAGGTGACCGTTCCCACCCTTGTGGTCGTCGGGGAGAACGATATTGCCGACTTCCACCACATTGCCGCCCGGCTGGCCGCCGACATCCCCGGCGCGCGCCGGGTCGTGCTGCCGGGGGTGGGGCATATGTCGAACATGGAAGACCCCATCAGTTTTAGCCAGGTGGTGATAGACTTTCTAGATCGGTTAGCCACTGCTTCGGAGCAACAAGCCGATGGACAATCGTGAACTGGTGGAATGACTGGTAGAAGTGGGCGTGATGATGTTGAGCGAAACGTAATGGGCCAGAGAAACCTGAGGAAGCTTACCCAAGATGAATACCTGGCCCTTGAGAATCTGATGGAGAATGTGCCAAATCCGGATGACTTCTTTACCGCTACAGGTTGGCACTATGAGAACTAAACCAGAGTTTCTCAAGGGGAACGGGCTAGTGCGTGTCAATGGGTACGTGGGGCGAATCGTGGATATTGCCCAGTCGGACGACACGATCATGGTCAAGATCGAGTCGGCCAAGTGCGCGCGTCGCTTTCAGAAGCCTGACTGGCTGGAGTATACGGCGACGCCCTCCATGTGGGAACCTGCCACCTTCGAGGATTTGCTCAAAGATGCGGAGCAAGAAAGACAGGCAGCGTTGAAGAGCGCCCAGGCGGTGGAAGAATATGTGAAGAAGATCGAGGGCGAGATGCCTCGTCCACTCGAAACGGCGTTGTGAGCCATCCACGAACGTCGGGCACTGCACTTGCCGTTTGGCTCGATATGCTTACAATAGTTCTCGATGCAGAACACTTCGAGTCGAGGAATAGAGTATGAGCGCGCTTGCCAAGCCTGTTGCCCGCCTGATCGACGAGTTCAGCCGCCTACCCGGTGTCGGCCCCAAGACCGCCTCGCGCCTGACCTTCTACCTGTTGCGCGCGCCCAGCGAGCAGGCAGAAGCGCTGGCCGAGGCGTTGCGCGACCTGAAGGCGAATCTTGTCTTCTGCCGCGAGTGCTTCAACATCAGCGAGACGTCTGTGTGCAGTATCTGCGCGGACGAGCGCCGCGACCGGGGTGTGATCTGCGTCGTCGAGGAGCCGCTGGACGTCCTCGCCATCGAGCGCACTGGCGACTATAAGGGTCTGTACCATGTTCTGCATGGTGCGATCTCACCGATGGACGGCGTCGGCCCTGGCGATCTGCGCATCAATGAGCTAATCGAGCGGCTGCGCCGCCAGTTGGCCCAGGAGGTCATCCTCGCCACCAACCCCAACATGGAGGGCGACGCGACGGCCATGTATCTGGCGACGCTGCTGCGTCCGCTGGGAGTGAATATCACCCGGCTGGGGCGCGGCCTGCCCGTCGGCGGCGACCTCGAATACGCCGACGAGATGACCCTGGCACGGGCGTTGGAAGGGCGGCGGCAGTTCTGATCGTTGACCTGGGTGAGCTGCCTGGGGTCGGGGTAGACTGCGCCGCCTGACCGCTGTACCCCACAGGGCTGCACAGTCCGCGAAGATGGCGTAAGAGATGGCCTTCGGGGCGCATCCTAGATCATGCAGGACCGTGAACAGCGAGTTTGGAAGAAATTCAGGATTTCGCCGCCCCCGGCCTTGACAAGCTAGAGTATGTCTGCTATACTAGCCCACGCTCGTTGAGAGCAGCTTGTTCGCGGCAGCGAAGAAGCACGACAAGTACACAGGAGGCGGATACTCGGACTGACAAGCCCAAGCTGTAACAGCCTAGCTTCAGGGGTATCTTGTCTCCGCCGATGACCAACATCGGCGGCTGTGCTTGTAAGCCG
>JAHCIE010000535.1 GCA_026129385.1 Anaerolineae bacterium | reverse complement strand
ACTTCAAGCGCGACAAGGTGGGCGTACCGGCGCGGGTCGAGTCCATTGAGTACGACCCGAACCGCACGGCGCGCATTGCCCTGCTCCAGTACGACGACGGCGAGAAGCGCTACATCATCGCGCCCCTCGGCCTCAAGGTCGGCGACCAGGTCATGTCGGGCGCGAGCGCTGAGGCAAAGGTGGGCAACAGCCTGCCACTGCGCAGCATCCCCGTCGGCACCCAGGTTCACAACATCGAGCTTCAGCCGGGCCGCGGCGGCCAGCTGGCCCGCTCGGCGGGTGCGTCGGCGCAGTTGATGGCGAAGGAAGGCGACTACGCTACGGTGCGTCTGCCATCGGGCGAGATGCGCCGTGTCCACGTCAACGGCATGGCGACCATTGGCCAGGTCGGTAACGTGGACTGGGGCAACGTCAAGCTCGGCAAGGCCGGGCGTGTCCGTCACATGGGTGTGCGGCCCACGGTGCGCGGCTCGGTGATGAATCCCCGCGACCATCCCCATGGTGGTGGTGAGGGTAAGGCCCCGGTGGGCCTCAAGAAGGGTCCCAAGACGCCGTGGGGCAAGGTGGCGATGGGTCTGCGGACGCGCAAGCGCAAGGATACGGACCAGTTCATCGTGCGCCGCCGCGTCGCGAAGCGTAAGAAGTAGAGGAGTTCTCGTCCATGAGCCGTTCACTCAAGAAGGGACCATACGTCGAGCCGAAACTCCTGCGGCGCATCGAAGAGATGAATGCCCGCAACGAGAAGAAGGTTTTGCGTACCTGGTCGCGCGCCTCGACTATCTTCCCGCAGTTTGTTGGCCATACGATCGGCGTGCACAACGGGCATAAGCATATCCCTGTGTACGTGACGGAGAACATGGTCGGCCACAAGCTCGGCGAGTTCGCGCCTACCCGCACCTTCCGTGGCCACGCGGCCAAGGAAAAGGTCACGAAGGCCAAGAAGTAAGGAAGCGTCAGGCTGCGAGCGGCGGTGCGCCGCGCCGGCCTGGCAGTGAAGGAGCGAGTTATGGAGCAGACGCGAAAACCGGAGGGCCGCGCGGAGTTGAAGTATCTCCGCATGTCTCCCCGTAAGGTGCGGCTCGTCGTGGATCAGGTGCGGGGGATGCCGGTGAATCAGGCGCTGGCGGTGCTGCGCTTTAGCACGAAGCGCGCGGCCGTCCCCGTGGCGAAGACGATCAAGTCGGCGGCGGCCGCCGCCGAGGAGACGCTCGGCCTGACGCCCAGCGAGCTGGTCATCGCAAGAATCTATGCCGATGAGGGTCCGACCCTCAAGCGCGCCAAGTTTGCGGCGCGCGGCCGCTACAAGCCGATCCGCAAGCGGACCAGCCATGTGACCGTCGTCGTGACGGAGCGGTAGTTCTGAGCAGCAAGGAGGAAGCCCCTTGGGTCGCAAGGTTCATCCCTATGGGTTCCGTCTCGGCGTCACCACGGACTGGCGAGCGCGCTGGTATGCGGAAGGCGCTGAGTACGGGGAGCAACTGATCGAGGATATCAGGGTTCGGAAGATTATCCGCCAGGACTTGGGGCGCTCGGGTGTCTCGGATATCGAGATCGAGCGGTTTCCGAAGCAGGTGTCGGTGACCATTCACACCGCCAAGCCCGGTATCATCATTGGGCGTAAGGGTGCGAAGGTGAATGACCTCAAACGGAAGTTGGAAGCTCTTACCAACAAGAAGGTCCGTATCGAGGTCGAGGAGATCAACCGCCCCGAGTTGGTGGCGGCGCTGGTTGCTGAGAGCATCGTGCAGCAGGTGGAGAAGCGTGTGTCTCACAAGCGTGCGATGAAGCAGGCGGTGCAGCGCGCTATGCGGCTGGGGGCGAAGGGTGTGCGTATCGCCATGTCGGGCCGCCTGGCGGGGTCGGAGATGGCTCGCCACGAGAGCGTCCAGGAAGGGCGCATCCCGCGCCACACCTTGCGCGCCGAGATTGACTACGCGACTGACGAGGCGCTGACGACCTACGGGCGAATTGGCGTCAAGGTGTGGATCTACAAGGGCGAGAAGCTGCCCACCGCTGGCGCGGCCGCCGCGGAGTAGCCGAAAGGTTTTTTGGATATGTTGATCCCGAAGCGCATGAAGTATCGCAAGGCGCATCGCGGGCGAATGTCGGGCAAGGAGACGCGCGGCGTCACGATTGCCTTTGGCGATTACGCCTTGCAGGCCCTGGAGCCTTCGTACATCACCAGCCGCCAGATTGAGGCGGCTCGCCGTGCCATTACTCGCTCGGTGAAGCGCGGTGGCAAGGTCTGGATTCGTATTTTCCCCGACGTTCCCATCACCAAGCGCGCCGCTGAGACACGCATGGGCTCGGGTAAAGGTTCGGTCGATCACTACGCAGCCAAGGTCAAGCCGGGCCGCGTCATCTTCGAGATGTCCGGTGTGCCGGAGGATGTGGCCCGCGAGGCGCTGCGCCTGGCCGCTCACAAGCTGCCTATCCGGACGCAGGTTATCACCCGGCCGGTCATGGGTGTGACGGTGACGGAGGAGGCGGAGTCATGAAGCGGCGTGATCTGTTGATGGCCGACCAACTGCGTGGTATGTCGGTTGGGGAGTTGAGGACGACTCTGGATCAGAAGCACCTGGAGCTGATGAACCTGCGTTTCCAGTTCGCCAGTAATCAGCTCGAGGATGGGAACCGCTTGCGCCAGGTGCGGCGGGAAATCGCCC
>JAHCIE010000534.1 GCA_026129385.1 Anaerolineae bacterium | reverse complement strand
CTCCGGACGTTCGCCACGCCCAGGGTGGCGATACCGATGAGCAGGACGACCAGTATCGGGAGCAAGGCTCGGGTCGCCACGTCTCGTGATGATGTGACCCCTGGCGGCAGGGTCGCTCCGTGGAGGGCGCGGCGCATCTCGGCCGCCGATTGCCAGCGCTGAGGCGGTTGAATCTCGAGGCCATGCATCAGCACCTGGCCGGTGGCGGCGGACAAACGTGGGTTGAGCCGCTGGGGTGGTTGGAGCAACGCCGGGTTCAAGAGGCGCTGGTGGACGTCGGGCGGCGCGACGTTGGTCAACAGATGGTAGAGGGTGGCGGCCAGGGAGTACAGGTCCGAGCGAGTGTCGGTATGTCCGGCGCTTGTCGCATACTGCTCGAGTGGAGCATACTCCGGCGTGCCCAGCCCGCGTAGCATTGTCTTCGTTGTGACGCTGTTGGGGTCCAGCAGCTTGACCAGGCCGAAGTCTACCAGCTTGATCGTGCCGTCCCGTGCTAGCCTGACATTAGCGGGCTTGATGTCACGGTGCAGGATGGGCTGCGGGCGATGAGCATGCAGGTATTCCAGCGCGCCGAGAAGCTGGTCGGCCCAGCCGAGAACCGCCACTTCAGGTAGAGGTCCGCCGGACTGGCGCAGGACCGTCTCCAGGTCGTCCCCTTCGATATAATCCATGACCAGATACTCGCGTCCGCCTTCTGCGAAATAATCAAATACCTTTGGCAGATTGGGGTGGTCGAGGCTGGCGAGGATGCTAGCCTCTTGGGCAAACTGCTGCCGCGCCTGGCTGAGGGCCTGGGGGCTGGCCGTCGGGTCGGGCAGATTCTCCTTGAGGGCGACCCGATGGCGCGCCAGGCGCAGGTCTTCGGCGAGATAGACCGCGCCCATTCCGCCCTGCCCCAACACGGCGATGACGGTGTATCGGTTCTGAAGAAGCGCGCCAGGCGCGAGCATAACCTCTCCTGTTGACCACGACCCGTTGCTGCCTGTCAGGCTAGGGTGTGGGGCGGCGCATGCCGACCTTGCGGAAATACAGGTACTCCTGGACCAGGTCGCCCAGGAACCAGCCCAGCATGCCTAGCCCCAACGCCCAGGCGAGGGACATGGGCGCCAGAGTCTGGCCGCCGAAGAATATCAGAGCGACGAGGGTGGTCAGCATCGCCGCCGCCCCAAACAGCGCCATCTCGCGCGGCCAGGCCTCGTCACGCTTCTTGGGCAGGAAGCGCGGGATGAGCAACATGCCTAGCTCGATGGCAACGCCACCGGCCAGGATGGACAGGGCGAGCGCCGTCGGGTCGTGCAGGAAGCGCGGATCGCGCGCTCCCCAGGCCATGGAACCCGCGCCCGTGACCGCCACATGGGAGAGAAAGGCCGCGCCGATGCGCCGCGCGGCGGCGAAACCCAGCGGGCCGAACAGGGCAAAACCCGGTACCGTGTACCATATGAAGGGCAGGTGGTCGCGCAGATATGGCCCGCCAGCCCAGACGAACACGATCACGGCCATCAGCAGGCTGGACAGACCTACGATTAGAAACGCCGGCGGCATCGCCACCACCGCCAGGAGCAGTCGCGTGGTCGGCTTGCGGGGCGGGGGTGCGATGACGGGCGGGCCGACGAGGGGCGGCGGCAGCGGCGCGGGGGTATGGCCCGCATTCGTCGGGGCAGGCGTGATGCCCAAGGCCTGCTGAAGCTCGCGCGTGGACTGCCAGCGTTGGTCGGGCTGGGAGAGAAGGGCGCGGTTCACAGCGGCCGCCATCTGACCCGACAGCGCGGGGTTGACGGATTGAATCGGCGGTGGGGCGAAGTGATAGGCGATCAGGTCCTTCGCGGTCAGCAAAAGGTAGAGCGTCGCGCCGAGGGAGTAGATGTCGCTCCGCGCGTCCGTCTGCTTCCCGAAGGCTTCCGGCGCGCAGAAGCCCTCCGTCCCCAGGGAGGCTGTGTCGGCCTGCTTGCCCGCCTTGAAGAAGCGCGCGATGCCAAAGTCGATGAGCTTGATGCGGCCGGCCCTGTCCAGCATGATGTTGGCGGGCTTGAGGTCGCGGAACACAATGGCGGGCTGTTGACCATGCAGGTAGCCTAGCACGTCGCACAGCTGCCCGAGCCAGGGCCGCACCTCCGCCTCCGTGAAGGGCCGCTGCTGGCGTGCGTTGAAGAGCTCGTCCAGCGTCTGCCCGTCCACGTACTCCATGACCAGGTAGTGGCGGCCAGCCTCCTCGAAGGCGTCCGGGACTTTCGGGATGCCGGGGTGGTCCAGTCTCGCCAGGATCTGCGCCTCCTGCTGGAAGCGGGCGATGCACTCCTGAAGGTCTTGCGGGGTGGTGGATGCCGATGTAGCCATCTCCTTCACCGCCCACAGCTTGCCCTGGAGGCGGGTATCGCTGGCAAGGTACACTGCGCCCATACCGCCTTGACCAACCTTCTTCAGAATCAGGTAGCGACTATTGAGCAGGTACTGGGCGGGCAGGCGGCCCGTGCCCGCGTAGGGCAGGCCAGGCGTGGCCGGCGTTGCCACGGCCGCGCCGCACTTGTTGCAGAAGCGACTGCCCGGCCGAAGGGAAGCGCCACATCTGGCGCACACAGGCAGGGATTGTCCGCACTGGCGGCAGAAGCGCACGCCGTCCACATTCATCGTTTGACAATAAGCGCATGGGACCGGCATACCCTGGCCTCCTGGCTACGAC
>JAHCIE010000533.1 GCA_026129385.1 Anaerolineae bacterium | reverse complement strand
GGGCGTTGCAGAGTGGCGCGGTCGCGCCTGAAGCCCTACCGGGCTGGCTCTACCGGGTCGCCCGCAACCTGGTAATTGACGAGTACCGCCGCCACGCGCCGACGCTGACCGAACTGCCCAGCGACGAGCCGCTGCTGGTCGCGCCGACCGACGACCACTTCACCCACCATGAAGTAGGGGCCGTCTTCGACCGGCTGACGCCCGAACAGCAGCAGGTGCTCTACCTGCGCTTTGTCGAGGGCTTCGAGCCGAGCGAGATTGCTCGGCTAATGGGCAAGAGCGCGGGCGCCGTCAAGCAGTTGCAGTACCGCGCCCTGGCGGCCTTGCGTCGTCACCTCAGCCGGGCCGGATATCGCCCCTAGCGCGCTCCCCCGCGTACCTTCTGTCCCCTGTTCCACGTATGATGAACGTAGCGCCGCCTCTTGCCAGCGCTAGGCGGATGGGGTATACTACGTGTAACAGAGCCGCACAGAAGCACAGGGGACACCCATGGCGCGTCATATCATCCGTAACCTGGTTCGCCTCCCACAGCGGCATGATCGAGCGTCTCATATCGGTGTGGTTGCGAATACCAACGGTGTCTTGCCACCAGCCGCGCTCGAACGGCTGGCGGGCGTCGATCTTATTCTGCATGCCGGCGATATTGGCGATGCGTCCATTATCACGCGCCTGCAAGCCATCGCCCCGGTGATTGCCGTGGCTGGCGACCACGATCGCCGCTCCAGACACCCTGAATACCGTATCTTGCACGTGGCCGGCCGTCGGATCGCGCTGACTCACGGCCACAACCTGCCCGTCGCCAGTCACGTTCTGCGCCTGTTCCAGGCTGGCGATACAGACCTGGCCGATCCCCACCTGATCGAGTTGCTACGCATCTTCCCTCCCGTCGACGGCATCGTCTTTGCCCATCCGGCGACGGCGTGTCGGGTCCGCGTTCACGATACCCTGGTGTTCAATCCGGGCTGCGTGGCTCCGGCGGGGCATGTCGAGGCTGGGAGCGTGGGCATCCTGACCCTGGGCCGGTACCTGGATGGCTCCATCCTACAACTGGGCCAGCCGCCCGCCTCTTCGGCGGTGCTTGCGCCCGCTTGAGGCTGCTCAGCCCTCGCCAGCGAATGCGTACTGCCAGGAGAATACGAACACCGACGAGCGCGGCTACAAGGAGTCCTCTTCTTGTAGCCGCGCTCGTCGGTGTTCGTCGGGGTCTCTCGTAGCGCCAGCCAGGCTACTCGGCGGGAGGTTCAGGACGGGGTGCGCCAATAAGCCAGGCTGCCAGGGCGACCTCGGTGCCGGCGAGGCCCGCCGACAGGAAGACGGTGATGGCGCGCGCATCGGGGCGCTTCACGCGACCCGCGACTACGTCGGCCAGGTCCGTCAACTGGGTCTGCCAGGGCGTGCCGTACAGTAAGCCCTGTTCACCTTCCACTGCCAGCTGGTGAGGCGCATCTGTCGTGACCAGGGATGCCCGGTCGAGGGTGGTCTGGTCCAACTCGTGGCGGTCCTTGCGTTTGGGGCCTAGCGAGTGGACGTGCGCGCCGGGCTTCAGCCACTGGCCATCGAGGACCGGCTCGGCGCTGGTCGTCGCCAGGAGAACCAGATCCGCGTCTCGCACCGCGCCCTCAGCGCTATTTACAGGCGCGACCGGGACGTTCAGCGCGCGTCCGATGTCAAGGGCCAGGGCGGTGCGATGGGCCTGGGTGGGGCTGAAGATGCGGATGGCGCGCAGGCGGTGCACGGCCGCCAGGGCCAGTAGATGCAGGTGGGCCTGGTGGCCCGCCCCGATTACCCCGACGATGGCGGCGTCCGGGTTGGCGAGATACCTGGCGGCGACGCCGCCGATGGCCGCGTTCCGCAGCTGCCCCAGTCGGTTGCCGATGACGATGCCGTGTAGCACGCCCGTCGTGCCGTCGAAGACACTCACATACTGGGTCACGTCGGAGCCGTGGCCGCTCATCGTCGTGTAGGCGCGCGCCCCAATCACATTCTGGGGCAGGACGGCCCCGGCCGTGAAGACGAGACTGCCCTGGGGCGTCGTGACGCTCCAGCGGGGTGGCGCGACGACGCCGTGGCTTGCTCGTGCCTGGAACACCCCAACCAGGATGTCGATCGCCTCGGCCAGGCTGAGGCGATCGATATCGGCGTCGTACAGAACCGTGGGAGTCATGGGCTACCTTAGCTCATCAAGCCACTGCCGGGCCTGCTGCCGGATACCCGCGTTGGCGCTGTCGTCGGGCTTAAGGTCCAGGAATTGCTGAAAGTCGCTCGCGGCTGCGGGCTTGTCGCCACGATCCCGCTGCACGCGCCCACGGCCGAAGTAGCCGTCCGGGTTGGCCGGGTCCAGGGCGACAGCCTGATCATAGTCGGCCAGAGCCTCATCGAGCTTGCCTGCGCGCCAGTAGACATCACCGCGTAGGCTGTAGTAAACTCCCGATGGCGCAAGCTCGATGGCGCGACTGAATTCGCGGATGGCGGTATCCCAGTCCTGGCGCTGCGATGCCTGATTGCCAGCGTTGGCGGCGGCGCCTGCTGCGTCAGGGTCGTTGGCTCCCGCTGGCGCGGCGGCCGGGGGCGGGATATTGGCCTGGGGCGCTACCGGGGCCGCCTTCGGGGCGGCCGGTCCCGCCTGGGGTAGCGGTGGTTGTACTGCCTGGGCGGCGGCGCCAGCAGCGCGGATACCCGGCGGGCGATC
>JAHCIE010000532.1 GCA_026129385.1 Anaerolineae bacterium | reverse complement strand
CAGGAGGGCGTCAACAAGTTTGGGTGAGCCACTGGTTGTCTTGTCGAGGCGAAGGGGTTTGGTATCGGGAGAGGGGCGAAACCAGCCGCCACTATTGTCCAGAGTCAGGGAGACCTGGGCCATGCCCACCTGGCTGCGGCCATCGGCGCCGGCGAAGATGAGGTCCTCGCTCTTCTTGCCGCGCAGATGGCGCACGTTGGTCTCGCCAAGCACCCAGCGTAGCGCATCGGCGACGTTGCTCTTGCCGGAGCCGTTCGGCCCGACAATGGCCGTTACGCCCTGGTCGAAGAGAAACTCGGTACGCTGGGCGAAGCTCTTGTAGCCCTGAATCTCAAGCCGTTTGAAGCGCATGGTCGGGTGGTTGGGTTGGACAAATGAGCGACACAAGATATGGCCGCTAGATGCGGTCCGTTAACTAGGGGTAGTATACGGCGAAGTTGGGTGCGTGTCAATTGGTTGGACGAGGAGGAGATTGGGAATCAGCGCTGAGCGATTCCGGCTCGTGGCGCGGCGACGACGGCCGTGACTGGCCGTAGCGGCGTGCGCAGCACGCGCTGGGCGAGGGCGGTGTCGAGGGTGCAATCCAGGGGGCGGGTCAGACCGCTAGCGGCGGCGGCGGCGGCCTTGAGGCCGTTGGTGGGCGCGCCTACGGCTCGGCATAGCAGCACCCCAAAGTCGTAGCGGCTGAGGGCTTCGGGGCCAGCGACGTGCAGCAGACCATGACAGTCGTTGGCCGCCAGTTCCAACAGAGCGGCGGCCAGATCGGGCGCGTAGATGGGGCAGCGGCGCTCGTCCGTGAACAGAGTGACGTCGGCCTGACCGCGCCCGCCGTCGATGACCCACTGGCTGCGCCCGTCGGGTGGATCGAGGTCGTAGACAAGCGAGGTCCGCGCGATGACGGCATTGGGGGTCAGGTCGCGCACCTCGATCTCGCTGTGGACTTTGGCCCGGCCATAGGCATGCAGTGGGTTGGGGGTGTCGATCTCGCGATACCAGCCACGCCGCCCGTCAAAGACCACGTCGGTGGAGAGATGTATCAGGCGCGCGCCCACTGCGGCCGCCGCCGTCGCGATGTGACGAGTCCCATCGACGATGACGCGCTCCATGTCAGGGGTATTGAACTGGTAGGCTGTGTGGATGATAGCGTGGGGGCGCAGGGCGGCGACCAGGGCATCGACAGCCGCCGGGTCCGTGATGTCGAGCTGATGCCAGGCCGCATGGGAAACCGCCGTGTCAGGCGGGCGATTGTACCAGGTGGCGTGGGACTGCCAGCGGCCCGTCAGGCGTAGGAGATGGCTGCCGATGAGGCCCATGCCCCCTGTGACGAGCAGGGTCGGCAATCGGCTCACGGGGCGATGGGGGTGTCGACGGCCTCGCCGGCGTCTACGGCACCGTCTGCGCCGCCCAGACTCATCTCGATGGGCTGAACGGGTGCGCGGCGCACGAGGGCATCGCGCGCGGCTTCTTGCTCGGCCACCTGCTTACTGCGGCCGGAACCAATGCCGAAGGTCCGGCCCCCAATGAGCACCTCCACGGTAAACTCCTTGGCGTGGTCAGGCCCGCGCTGGCTGACGGTGCGATAGCTGGGCGTCAACTGCCATTCGCCCTGGCTCCACTCCTGAAGCAGGCTCTTGGCGTCCTTGGTGAGCTGCTCGGCGACCATTTCCTCGGCGGACGGGGCAATGAAGTGCAGCGCGAAGTCGCGGGTCGCGCCCAGGCCGTGGTCAAGGAAGCTGGCGCCGATGAGCGCCTCGAAGCCGCCGCACAGGAGCGGCGCGCGGTCGGCGCCCCCGCTGGCCGACTCGCCGCGACCCATGAACAGGTAGCGGCCGAGGTCCACCTGACGCGCAAACCCCGCCAGGCTCTTCTCTTTGACCAGAGCGGAGCGCAGGCTGGTCAATTCGCCTTCGCTCATGTGCGGGTAGCGGCTGAAGATGAACTCAGCAGTGATGAAGTCTAGCAAGGCGTCGCCCAGGAATTCGAGCCGCTCGTTGTCCGAGCCGCCGGGAGCCGGATTCTCGTTGAGATACGAGCGGTGGGTGAGGGCCTGGGCGAGCAGGGTCTCGTCGTGGAAGTCCAGGCCAAGGCGCTCTTGAAAGTGATCGAGGTCGTCCATAGATAGAAGTAGGGACCGATGCCCCCAGTACAAGGGTAGCTGGGGGCGTTGTCTGAGCTTATGCCTCGTAGGCGCGGAAGACGAGGGTGGCGTTGTGACCGCCAAAGCCAAAGGAGTTGGACAGCGCGACCTTCACCGGCGCACGGCGGGCAGTGTTGGGCACGTAGTCCAGATCGCATTCGGGGTCGGGGGTCTCATAGTTGATAGTCGGGTGGACAGTCCCCGTCAGGATGGTCTGAATGGCGGCCACGGCTTCGACCGCGCCGGCCGCGCCGATGAGGTGGCCGGTCATAGATTTGGTGGAGGAGATGGGAATCTGGTAGGCGCGTTCGCCGAAGACGCGCTTGATGGCCAGGGTCTCGACCTTGTCGTTCAGTTGGGTGGATGTGCCGTGGGCGTTGATGTAGTCCACGTCGTCGGGCGTCAGGCCCGCCTTGGCGAGGGCACGACGCATGGATCGGGTTGCGCCCATGCCGTTTTCGTCGGGGGCGGTGACGTGGTAGGCGTCCGCGCTCGCACCGTACCCCACTACCTCGCACAGGATGTTGGCTCCGCGCGACTGAGCGAATTCCA
>JAHCIE010000531.1 GCA_026129385.1 Anaerolineae bacterium | reverse complement strand
CCGTCGCCATGGTGAGCGGTCTGGTGAGCGGCTTCTTCCGCCCCTTCGGCCTGACTATCGCGGCCGCGATGGTCATCTCCCTGGTCGAGGCCTTCACCCTGGCTCCTATGCTGTCGGCCCACTTCTTCAAGAAGAAGGACCCCAAGGAGGCGGCGATCCATGAGGCGGCCGCCCATGCCAACGCCGCTGCTGCCATCCACGACGCCGAGGGACAGGGGGACACGTGGGCCGAGACCGGCGCCATGGAGGAGGAGGCCGAGGTCGAGCTGGGGCGCATGGACCGCTCGTACCAGCGCGTGCTGGGCTGGTCGCTGCGCCATCGGGGCATTACCCTGCTCGTCGCTACCCTCATCATCGTGACGACCCTGTTCATGGCGCGCGGCCTGAAGTTCGCCTTTGCCCCGTCCATCGACAGCGGTCTGTTCACGGTGGGCTTCCGCATGCCGCCCGGCACGGCCCTCGGCGAGACGGACAAGGTGGCCCGCACCATCGAGGCGGCCTTGCTGGCCCAGCCGGAGGTTGACACGGTGTTGACCACCGTCGGTACCAACGGCGCGCCCGAGCAGGCGACGCTGGCTGTGCAGCTCAAGCACGGCATCAAGACGCCGGCCTTCCAGGATCGCCTGCGGCCGGCACTGGTGAACGTGCCCAATGTGGCCCTGAGCCAGCAGAGCATGGGGCCAAGCGGCACCGATGTCTCCAGTCGCCCCATCCAGATTCAGTTGCAGTCCACCGGCAACCTGGAGAGCCTGGCGAAAGCCGCCGAGCAGGTGAAGGCCGCCATCAAGGATGTGCCGGGCGCGTCCGATATCGACAGCGACTATCAGCCCGGCCGCCCCGAACTCCAGATTGCCGTCGACCGCGAGCGCGCCGCCGACCAGGGCGTGTCTACGGCGGCCGTTGGCTCGACGCTCCGCACCCTGGTTAACGGCACAACGGTGTCCAAGTTCCGCGAGGGCGGTAGCGACTACGACATCGTCGTGCGCCTGCGGCCGGAGGACCGCGCCAAGACCAGCGACATCCTGACCCTGGCCGTGCCGACGACCAAGGGCACACAGGTCGCGCTGAACACGGTGGCGAATATCAACAGTGGCTCGTCGCCGACGCGCATCACCCGCTACGACCGCCTGACCCAGGTGTCGGTGGGCGTCAACAACGTCAACCGCAACCTGAACGACGTGGTGGCCGACATTCGCGCCGCGCTCAAGAACGTCCAGCTGCCGCCGGGTGTGACTATCAACATTGGCGGTACGCAGACCATGCAGAACGAAGGTTTCTCGACCCTGGGCCAGGCCATGCTGTTGTCCCTGGTCTTCATCTACATGGTGCTGGCGTCGCAGTTTGGCTCGTTCTTGCAGCCCCTCGTCATCATGCTCGCCATCCCGCTCAGCTTCGTCGGCGCGTTCCTGGGGCTGCGCATCACGAACCTGCCCCTGGATGTCCTCGGCATGGTGGGCATGATTCTGCTCATCGGCCTGTCGACCAAGAACTCCATCCTCCTGGTCGACTTCACCAATCGCTTACGTCGGCTAGGCATGAGTTCCTACGACGCCCTGATGCTCGCGGCGCCCGCCCGTCTGCGACCCATCCTGATGACGACCCTCGCCATCATGCTCGGCTCGCTGCCGGTTGCCATCGGCATCGGCGAGGGCGCAGACTTCCGCCGTCCGCTGGCTATCGTGACCATCTTCGGCCTGCTAACGTCGACCCTGCTGACCCTGTTCCTGGTGCCCGTCACGTACAGCCTGCTCGATCAGGGAACGCGGGGTGGGAGACGGCTGCTCGCCGCGCGCCCCTTCCGCCGCTCGCCCTCGACTATCTCGCCCGCTACATCGCCTTCGACGGCCGCCTGAATCGCCCCATGCTGACGCTGCATACAACGAATGATGGCCTGGTCCCGGTGCAGAATGAACAGGCGTATCAAAGCGTGACCGTGGCGGCCGGCTCGGGGCAACTCCTGCGACAAATGTACGTTCAGCGCGCGGGCCACTGCACCTTCTCGCCAGCGGAGGTCCTGACAGCGTTGAGCGCGCTTGAGCGCCGCGTCACGACCGGCCAGTGGGGCGATACGGGCAATGTCGTGGCCCTCAACACCCAGGCCGCCGCGCTGGGGCCGGCGTACAACGTCATCTCGCCGAGCGCGGGAACCGTCATTCCCGCCGCGCCGGCCTTTGCCGCATATCAGCCGTCGGCCTTCCTGCGGCCGTACACGACCCTGCCACCCAATCTAGACGACTCCTACGTGACGTCCCTCGATCCGAAGAGCGCCAACGGACCATCCGGCGCCGGCGTCATCGTGGTCTCGGCGACGGCAGGGGCGTATCGGGTGCGGGTCACCATGTCCGGCCTGAAGCCGGGTAGTTCCCACGCCCTGCGCTTCCATCGCGGAACCTGCGTGCTGCCGGGGCCAGTCCTGCTGCCAATGCCTAACCTCGTGGCCGACGCCTCCGGTACGGCCACCATCACCGCCTGGGTGGGCAACCGGGATTGGGCCGCCATCGTGTCTGAGGCGGCCTACCTGGATGTGAACGAGCGCGGCAGCGCGCCCTTCGGGCCGGTGATCGCCTGCGGCAACGTGAACTAAGCCGGGGCCACGGCTTGGAGCGCGGGAGCGGGCAGGCACGGGGGCGCTGCCCCTACAGCCGCACGCCAGGTAGACGCGCTGGATGTGGCCATCCAGCGCGAGTCTACAGAC
>JAHCIE010000530.1 GCA_026129385.1 Anaerolineae bacterium | reverse complement strand
TGGTGCTTGCCCCCGTCGATTTTCAGCACCACGTCGGTCCGGTCGCTGTTTCCGCTCCGACCCGCCACATACACCTCGTCGCTGCTCGCCACAGCGATACCGTCAGCGACCATCAGCGGACTGCCGCGCAGGAGCGACGTTCGCGCACCCGTCCCAATGGGAGCGAACCGCCACACCTCCGCCCTTCGGTTGCGCGGGTCCACGCCCGCAACATACAGAGCATCCCCCTGACCCGTGCGCTTCAGGTCGAGCGCCCGCGGTCGCGTTCCCAGTGTGCCGGGCACAACGCTCGCAGGACCACCGGCCACAGGCAGAGCGAACACGGCTCCGCCTCTCGCCGCCTCCGGGTCAGCCACGTAGAGGGTCTGGCCGTCGGCAGAGAAGACGACGCCCCGTGGCGCTGCCAGCGGCGCGCCGATAAGCACACTGGCGACGGGGCCGCCGGCCGTTGGAACGCGGAAGACGCCCGGCTCGCCATTGGCCGCGCGAGCCACGAAGTAGACCATCGTCGCCGTGGGGTCGGGTGTGGCGTCCAGGGGGTCCGTGAATGTCGCGCCACCCTGAGCCAACAGAGTCACCGTCATGCCCCCGGCGGCCTCGCCGCGCCCCGCCGATAGGGTGGCCCCAACAGCTATCACCATCAGACACAGCCAGACCAGCACAGCCGACGAATGCTTGATCCCATACCTGACGGCGCTCCCGAAGCCGCTTATGTTCCCCCCCATACGCCCTCCTGATAGTCTCCAAGCCAACCGATGCCCCGACACAGACGGGCACCGAATCGGTGGTGTCACAGACGCTCAGTAGAGAGACGCTCCCTATGGGGAGGCTGGATTTCAGCCGCGCTAAGGTAGCCCCTGGCACGCCGTCGCCATCAGCGGCGCGGTGTTCGTCCCGTTGGCGACCTGGGTCAGCTTCGCTTGCCGGATGCCGATGGGCTGGTAGGGTGGTGTCGCCTGCGCGTACGGGCTGCCCAGGTGCAGCACGTAGCAGCCGACGAAGGTCTGCTGGCCGCCTGTCGTCTGGGCGACGAGGGTCACGGGCACACGGTAGTAGGTCTGCCCCGCGCCGACATCGGTCTTGACCGCGCCGGTGGTGAGTTGGACAGACTGCGTGTTCTGATAGCCCTGCTCGAACTGGGGGAAAGGCGGCAGGCCGATTGCGCCCGGCTCCCAGTAGCCGTAGGCGCGGGCGTACTCCTTGCGGTTAACGGCGTTGAACAGCGAGCGCAGTACCTGCACGCCGTCGCTACGGTCGTCGAGATAGCGCGTCGCGCTGATGTCGCCGGGGGCGTAGACGGGCAGCGGCGCGACGGGGCTACCGGCCGGCGCGCAGATCGCACCGAGCAGCGCGCTGGGGTCCTGACCGGCCGCGACCTGCTGGACGTTGGCCGAGCGGATGCCCAGCGACTGGAAGGGCACGCCCTGGATGCCAGGGTTCGCCAGGTGCAGGGTATAGCAGCCGACGAAGGTCTGGAACGTGCCGTTGGTCAGCTGGCTGGTCAGAATGACGGGCACATTGGTGTAGAACTGGCCCGCCCCCGCGTCCTCGGTCATCTGACCGAAGGAGATCTGCGTGGTCGCGGTGTTCTGGTAGCCCTGCTCGAACTGCGGGAAGGGCGGCAGGCCCGCCGCGCCCGGCTCCCAGTAGGAGTAGGCGCGCAGGTACTGCTTCTGGTTGAGAGCGTTGACCCACGATAGCATCAGGGCCTCGGCGTTGCTGCGGTCGTCGTAGTACAGGCTGGGCGGTGTCCCGGAGCCGGGCACGACGGGCAGCCCCTCGCGGTTGGCCTCCCAGGCGAAACGCTGGGTGTTGAGGCGCTGGCGGACGCCGAAGGGGCCGTTGACCCACGTCTGATAGCCGTTGGTAAAGGCCGTCCAGTTGTCGGACTTGCGCCACTGCATCAGGCCGTTCACCGTCTGCTGGTAGCCATTGCCGACACCGTCGTGGTACTCGTCGGTGACGCAATTGCCCACGATACCGGGGATGAGGTCGTGGAGAGTCTTGAAGCCGAGTACGAAGGTACAATTAGCCGCTCCGACAGGCGCGGCCGGGAACGCAACCAGGGCCAGGACCAGCAACAACGCGGGCAGCAACACCAGGCGCAACCGCTTCACAGGGCTACCTCCTTAATAAAGCAACCGAGCATCCGGATTGGCGAAACCGATGCATGACCACCTCACTCCAGCACATCCACCAGCCTGAACTGGGTCACGTCGACCAGACCCAGGTCGGAGATGCGCAATTCGGGGATGACGACCAGGGCCAGCAGGCTGAGCTGCATGTTGGCGTTGTTCAGCGTACAGCCGCAGGCGCGGTACTCGGCCAGCACAGCCTCGGCCTTGGCGGCGACGACCTCGGCGCGCTCGTCGGACATGAGGCCGGCGATGGGCAGCTCGACCACGGCGCGCACCTGCCCCTCGCGCACGACGAGCATCCCCCCGCCGCGCCGCGCCAGCTCGTTGGCAGCCAGGGCCATGTCGCTGTCGTCGGTACCCACGACGAGCAGGTGGTGGCTGTCGTGGGCGACGGTCGAGGCAATGGCGCAGCGGGTGTCGAAGCCGAAACCCTGGACGAAGCCGACCTGTACGCCACCCGTGCCGCGATGCCGCTCGACCAGGGCGACCTTGGCCACGTCCTGCGCCGCATCGGCGGGCACATGGCCGTCGGTCACGGGCAGATCCAGGACGACGTGGCGCGTCGG
>JAHCIE010000053.1 GCA_026129385.1 Anaerolineae bacterium | reverse complement strand
ATTTTCGCCACCGGCTCGCCGATCGCCTTGGCGACGAATGGCACGGTGCGCGAGGCGCGCGGGTTCACCTCTAGCACGAAGACCTTCTCGTCCTGGATCGCGAACTGCACGTTCATCAGCCCGCGCACGCCCACGGCCAGCGCCAGCGCCTCGGCCTCGCGCTTCAACTCGTCGACCATGTCCTTGGGCAGCGAGTAGGGCGGAAGCGAGCAGGCCGAGTCGCCGGAGTGCACCCCGGCCTGCTCGATGTGCTCCATGATGCCCCCGATGATGACGACCTCGCCGTCGCTCACCGCGTCGACGTCGACCTCGATCGCGTCGTTCAGGAAGCGGTCGATGAGCACGGGCGAGTCGTTGGAGACCTTCACGGCCTCCTTCATGTAGCGCACGAGGTCGCTCTCGGCGTGCACGATCTCCATCGCCCGCCCGCCGAGCACGTAGGAGGGGCGCACCACCACGGGGTAGCCGATCTCCCGCGCCCTCGAGGGCCGCCTCGGCCGTCCTCGCCGTGCGGTTGGGCGGCTGCAGGAGCTTCAGCTCGTGCAGCATCTGCTGGAAGCGCTCGCGGTCCTCGGCCTTGTCGATGGAGTCCGGGCTCGTGCCGATGATGGGCACGCCCGCGGCCTCGAGGTCGCGCGCGAGCTTGAGCGGCGTCTGGCCGCCGAACTGAACGATGACGCCCAGCGGCCTCTCGCGCTCGACAATATTCAGCACGTCCTCGACCGTAATCGGCTCGAAGTACAGGCGGTCGGAGGTGTCGTAGTCGGTCGAGACCGTCTCCGGGTTGCAGTTGACCATGATGGTCTCGTAGCCCAGGTCGCGCAGGGCAAACACGGCGTGGCAGCAGCAGTAGTCAAACTCGATGCCCTGGCCGATGCGGTTGGGGCCACTGCCGAGGATGACCACCTTCCGCCGCTCGGTCGGCTCGGCCTCGTCGACACTCTCGTAGGTCGAGTACAGGTAGGGCGTGTAGGCCTCGAACTCGGCAGCGCAGGTGTCGACGCGCTGGTAGACGGGGCGCAGGCCATGCCCCTTGCGTGCGGCGCGCACCGCCATCGCCTGGCCCGCGTCACCCAGGATGCGGGCGATTTGCTGGTCGCCAAAGCCCATGCGCTTGGCGCGGCGGAGGAGGGAGGGGGGGAGAGAAGCGAGGTTAGAGATTGGAGATTGGGAGAGTTCGGTCTCCAGCGCCAGGATTTCTTGAAGCTGGGCCAGGAACCAGGGGTCGATGCCCGACAGGGCGTAGACCTCATCGCGGCTCAGGCCCGCCCGCAGCGCGTCGGCGACGTGGAACAGCCGCTCCGGCGTCGGCTGCTGGATGAGAGCAGCCAGGTCCTCGCGACTGCGCGCCGGCCCCGGCGTCAGGCCGTCGGCGCCGGTCTCCAACGCGCGCAGCGCCTTCTGGAGCGACTCCTTGAAGGTGCGGCCCATCGCCATGACCTCGCCCACCGATTTCATCTGCGGTCCCAGCGTCGCGTCCGCACCGGGGAACTTGGCGAAGTCCCAGCGCGGCACTTTGACCACCACGTAGTCAATGCTCGGCTCGAAGGAGGCGGGCGTCTCGCGGGTGATGTCGTTGGGAATCTCGTCCAGTGTGTAGCCCACCGCCAGGCGGGCGGCGATCTTGGCGATGGGAAAGCCCGTCGCCTTGGACGCCAGCGCCGAGGAGCGGGATACCCGCGGGTTCATCTCGATGACCACCTGCCGCCCGGTCCTGGGGTCCACGGCGAACTGGACGTTGGAGCCGCCGGTCTCGACGCCCACGCGGCGGATGACCTTGCGCGCCGTGTCGCGCATGAGTTGGTACTCACGGTCGGTGAGGGTCTGGGCGGGGGCGACGGTGATGCTGTCGCCGGTGTGGACCCCCATCGGGTCCACGTTCTCGATGGAGCATACGACCACGAAGTTGTCGGCGCGGTCGCGCATCACCTCTAGCTCGAACTCCTTCCAGCCCAGCACCGACTCCTCGATGAGGGCCGAGCCGACGGGACTGGCGCGCAGGGCGCGATCGGCCAGGGCCACCAGCGCGTCGCGGTCGAAGGCCATGCCGCCGCCCTTGCCGCCCAGGGTGAAAGACGGCCGCACGATGACCGGATAGCCCAGGCGGTCGGCAGCGGCCAGCGCATCGGCGACGCTGCGCGCCAGGTCGCTGACGGGCACGTCCACGCGAATCTCCTGCATGGCTTCGCGGAACAGCAGGCGATCCTCGGCCAACTGCACCGCCGCAATCTGCGCCCCAATCAGCTCCACGCCATAGCGTTCCAGGACACCGGTCTCGGCCAGCGCGACGGCCAGGTTCAGCGCGGTCTGCCCGCCAACCGTCGGTAGCAGGGCGTCGGGACGTTCCTGGTCGATGATAGCCGTCACCACATCCACCGTCAGCGGCTCGATGTAGGTGGCATCGGCGAACTCTGGGTCGGTCATGATGGTGGCCGGATTGGAGTTGACCAGGATAATACGGTAGCCCTCGGCGCGCAGGGCCTTGCACGCCTGGGCGCCCGAATAGTCGAACTCGGCGGCCTGACCGATGACGATCGGCCCGCTACCGAGGACCAGGATGGACTGTAGGTCGGTTCGCTTGGGCATACTACCCCCCCACCTCCATCAACTGACGGAACTCATCGAACAGGTACTCGGCGTCGCGGGGGCCGGGCGCGGCCTCTGGGTGATACTGGACGCTGAACGCGGCCGCCTCGCGGTGGCGCAGCCCCTCCACTGTGCCGTCGTTGAGGTTAAGGTGCGTCACCTCCACCTCGCCCGGCAGGCTCGCCGCGTCGACGGCGAAGCCATGATTCTGCGACGTGATCTCCACCTGTCCCGTAAGGAGGCTCTTAACCGGATGGTTGACCCCGTGGTGGCCAAACTTGAGCTTGTAGGTCTGCCCACCCACGGCCAGCCCCATCAACTGATGGCCCAGGCACACACCGAACAGGGGCACGCGCCCCAGCAGATCGCGCACGTTGCTCACCGCATAGTCAAGGGCGGCCGGATCGCCAGGGCCGTTGCTCAGGAACACGCCATCCGGGCGCAGGGCCAGCACGTCGGCGGCGGGCAGCGTCGCGGGCACGACCGTCACCCGACAATCGCGCCACGCCAGCTCGCGCAGCAGGTTATGCTTGATACCATAGTCGTAAGCCACGACGTGCAGCACAGGCCGCGCTTCGCCGACGGCGTCTCCGCCCCACAGGTCGGGCCTGGGCGTCGCCGGCCACTCGAAGCTAGACTCCGTCGTCACTACCTGGACCAGGTCGCGGCCCTTCATCTCGGCAGCGGCCAGGGCCTTGCCCACGACGACCTGCGAGTCGTTGTCAACCGTGGAGATGACGCCGCGCATCGCCCCCGCCTGGCGAAGATGGCGCGTCAGGGCGCGGGTGTCCACTTCGGAGATACCGACGATACCGTGCTGACCGAGGAAGGCATCCAGGGTCGTCTCAGCGCGCCAGTTGCTGGCAAGCGGGCTGAACTCCCGCACGACAAAGCCCTCCACATGGGGCTGCCACGACTCGAAGTCCTGCGCGGTGATACCGTAGTTGCCGATGTGGGGGTACGTCATCACAACGATCTGCCCCTTGTACGAGGGGTCGGTGAGAATCTCCGGGTAGCCGGTCAGGCCTGTGTTGAACACGACCTCACCCGCGCGCTCGCCCAGCGCGCCGAAACCCACGCCCTCGAAGGTGGTCCCGTCTTCCAACGCCAATATCGCCCTCGGTCGTGCCTCGCCCATGTTGCGTTCCTCGTGCAGCGGCTATCCATGCCAAGCACCCCGCCGCGACATTGCGACCGGGGTGCTGGTTGCGACAATTGTATCGAGAATTGCCATAGCCACAAAACGCTGGCGATGGGCTGTGGAGGTCGAGGCTGCCTGCTCGCCAGGCGTCGCCGGAGGCTACGGCGAATCGTGCCCCTGCCCAGGTCGTCGCGGTTCGCATCGTCTGGCCGTTCGGGCTAGAATGTAGCTCATAGCGGCCACGTCTACCTATCCACGAGGGACCATGCCCTACAAGAATCTGCAACCTATCTTCAATCCCCGCTCCATTGCCGTCATTGGCGCATCGCGCACCCCAGGCAGCGTCGGCTACGCGGTCATGGACAACCTCATCAATGCGGGCTTCACGGGCGTTGTCTACCCGGTCAACCCCAAGACCCGCGCCATTCGCGGCGTGCGTTCCTACCCCTCCATGCTCGACGTACCCGACGAGGTGGACCTGGCCGTCGTCATCGTGCCCGCCCCGGCCGTACCCAACGTGGTAGGCCAGTTAGGCGAGCGCGGGGTGAAAGGGGCCGTCATTATCTCGGCCGGCTTCAAGGAGACGGGCGCGGCAGGCGCCAAGCTCGAAGCCGACACTGTCGCCATCGCCCACCAGTACAACATCGCCCTGGTCGGCCCCAACTGCCTCGGTGTGATCAACACCGACCCAGAGGTGCGCCTCAACGCCTCCTTTGCCAAAGGCACGCCCGCCGCAGGCAATATCGCCTTCATCAGCCAGAGCGGCGCCCTGGCGACGGCCGTACTGGACTACGCCAAGGGTCAGGATTTCGGCTTCAGCAAGGTGGTGAGCCTGGGTAACAAGGCCGACGTCAACGAGAATGATTTCCTCTATCACCTGTGGCACGACCCCGATACCCGCGTCATCCTCCTCTACCTCGAGGACCTGGCCGACGGGGGTGAGTTCATCAAGTTGTGCCGAGAGATGACCGGCGAGGGTAGTAACCGCAAACCAATTCTGGCCCTCAAGTCCGGCCGCACTCCCCAGGGCGCGAAGGCCGTCTCGTCCCACACCGGCGCCCTGGCGGGCAGCGACGAAGTCTACGAGGCCGTGTTCATGCAGGGCGGCGTCCTGCGCGTAGAGACGGTCGAGAACCTGTTCCAGTACGCCACGGCCTTTGCCAATCAGCCCCTACCGCGTGGTCGCCGCGTCGCCGTCGTCACCAACGCCGGTGGCCCCGGCATCATGACTACCGACGCCATTATCCGCCGCGGGCTAGAGATGGCGACCCTGTCCGACAGCACCAGGGAGGCGCTGAAAGCGACCCTGCCGCCCGCCGCGGCCATCGGCAACCCGGTGGACGTGCTGGGAGACGCCCACGAGGACCGCTACCGCCAGGCCATCGAGGCCGTCATCCAGGACCCCAACGTCGATGGCATCATCGTCGTTTTGACGCCGCAGGCCATGACCAAGATCACGGAGACGGCCAGGGCCGTCATTGACGCCGACGAGGAGAACGACAAGACCATCCTCGCCACCTTCATGGGCGTCGTCGATGTCTCCGAGGGCGTGCATATGTTGCGCGCTCACCACGTGCCCACCTACGCTTTCCCCGAAGATGCCGTCCGCTCCTTCGCCGCCATGGCGCGGTACACCGACTGGGTGTCTCGCCCCCGTACCCGCTATCGCACCTATGAGGTCGACAAGGGCGGCGTGGCCCAGCTGCTCGCCACCGCACCCCAGGCGCATGGCTTCATCCCCACCCCCACCGCCTTCAAGGTTCTGGAAGGCTACGGTCTGCCCACCGTGCCCTGGGGCCTGGCCCACAGCGCCGACGAGGCCGTACAGGCCGCCAGCAATATCGGCTATCCGGTTGTGCTGAAGATTATGTCGCCCGACATCATCCACAAGTTCGACGTGGGCGGCATTCAGCTCAACCTGAGCAGCGCCGACGAGGTACGCCAGGGCTACGAGACCATGATGCGGTCCATTGCCGCCAAGCAACCCGACGCCCGCCTGGAGGGTGTGTTCGTCCAGAAGATGATCAGCCGCGGGCGCGAGGTCCTGCTGGGCATGAAGCACGACCCCCAGTTCGGGCCAGTGCTGGTCTTTGGCCTGGGCGGCATCTACGTCGAGCTACTCAAAGATGTCACCTTCCGCGTCGCCCCTATCCGCGAGTACAGCGCCCGCCATATGATTCAGGGCATCCGAACGTACAAGCTGCTGGAGGGCGTGCGGGGCGAACCGCCCGCCGACGTGGAGGCCATCGCCGATTCCATCCTGCGCCTGTCACAGCTCGCCGTCGAGCAGCCGCTCATCGCCGAACTGGACATCAACCCATTGCTGGTAATGGCGGAGGGCCAGGGCGCGTTCGTCGCCGACGCACGCATCGCCGTCCGCGACATGGCATAGACGCGCCCCCGGCACGGTCGCCTAACTTGACAGGCGCGCCCCGACGCATATAATTAGCTTAGCTAAGTATTCTGCGTCGGGGCGCGTTGCGCCAGGTAGATTCAATCATGACTTCCGATTACGAATGCGCCGGACGAATCCTCGACACGTTCCCCCAGGCCATGCGCTTCATGGCCCACGATCTGCGAGATACGTCGGGGCGGCCCGGCACAGTCCCCCAGTATCGTATCCTCAGCTACCTCTACCATCACGGCCCCGATTCTATGGGCGGGCTGGCCGAGTGCCAGAACGTCACGTTGCCGACCATGACCAAGACGGTAGCCGGGTTGGTGGAGCGTGGTCTGCTCGAGCGCGAGACCGACGCCAACGACCGCCGCGTGGTGATGCTGCGCCTGACGCCCGACGGGGAAGCCATGTTCCAAGACATCCGCGACCGGATGCAGGCGCGACTCACGACTATCATCGCCACCATGACCGCCGACGAGCAAGAGGCCCTGGCGACGGGTCTGCGTGCCTTCCTCGGCGCGCTACAGCGCGCGCACGCGGAGGAGAAGGCGACCGGCCACGGACACTGCGCCGCGCGGGAAGGCTGACCGAGGCGGCGCACCCTCCCAACATCAGTTGACCCGCGCGACGCACCGTGTGCCCCAGACACTCACGCTCCCAACCTCGAACCACGCCCCATGACGAACCGCGCCACCCTTCGCGCTGACTTCGACCGCCTCGCCCTCTACGACCACGACGGCTGGAGCCACAACAGCCACTACCACGCCGAGTTGCTGCGCCACGTGCCCCGCAGCGGGCTGGCCCTCGACATCGGTTGCGGCGCGGGGGCCTTCGCCCGCCTGCTGGCGACCCGCGTCGACCGCGTTCTTGGCCTCGACCTGTCGCCGGAGATGGTCCGCCTCGCCCGCGCCCGCTCGCGCGCTTATCCCAGCGTCCAGTACGCCGTCGCCGACATCCTGGCCTGCGACTTTCCGCCCGCGACCTTCGACACCATCGCCTCTATCGCCACCCTGCACCACATGCCGCTGGCGAGCATCCTGAATCGCGTCGCCGCCTGGCTCGCGCCGGGCGGCGTCTTTATCGCGCTGGACCTCTTCGAGGCCGACGGCGCGCGGGATACGCTCTTGTCAGCCCTGGCCGTCCCCACCAGCGCCCTCCACCGGGTGGCGCGCACCGGCCGCGTGCGTGAGTTAGCGGCCGAGCAAGCCGCCTGGGCGGCCCACGGCATCCACGACCGCTACCTGACCGTCGCCGCCGCCCGCCGCATTGCCGCGCACGTCCTACCCGGCGCCATCGTGCGCCAACACCTCTTCTGGCGCTATTCCATCGTGTGGCGCAAACCCCGCGCCTAGCTCAGCCTCGCCTCGGTGCTATTGTGCCCTCACCGACCGCGAGCTTCAGGTATTGTCGCTGGTCGCCCAGGGGCTGACCGACAAGGGCATCGCCCACGCGCTAGGCATCAGCAAGCACACCGTCGCCTTTCACCTGCGCAACCTTCGCCGCAAGCTCGACGCCGCCTCGCGGGTCGAGGCCGTCACCCGCGCCAGGCAAGCCGGTTACGACGTGTAAGGGTTACACGCCGATAACTGACCTACAAATTGTGGTAGTTTACAAGGCGACGAAACGGGGGTATAGTGGGTATAAGGAGATCCCATGTTCTGGCTCAAACGTCTGCTGGGGGTAAGCGCCGTGCTGCTCCTGGCCGCCGTCGTCGTCTGGACCTTCGCGGCCCGCCAGCGCGAGACCGTCGCCGTGGCCGCCAACCCGGCCGCGCCGCCGGTCGCCGCCCCCACCGTAACCCTGGCCGCCTACCCCATCCTTGCTCCCACTGCCCCAGCTCCTACTCGAGCCCTACCCGCCTATCCCATTGTTACGCCGACATCGCCACGTCCCACCCTCGCTCCGCCGATACCCCATTCAACCTTGACGCTCGCTCCTCCACCACTGACTGCTACGCCTAGCGCTCAAGGACATGCGCCTGGCCCATCGAGTATCCAGTACGTCTCAGAGATAGAGGCGGCGCGGCCAAACCAACCTCATCCATCACCACACCTCGCTCACTTTCGTATCCCACTAGGAGCCGACCAAAGGCTAACGGCGCCAGCAGCGCAGGTTCAACTACCGTCCAATCTAGCCTTCACTCCAACTGCCATCTGGCCGTCACCGAATGGGGACTACATGGTGCTGATGGAGTCAGGTATGCCATGCTGCGTTCTACATGTGCTTAACGTGAGAAGTGGCGTTGTCAAGCCCGTACTGAGCCAGTATGGTGGAGGTAGATTCTACGGTTGGCATCCTGATGGCCGCCATTTCCTGATCTGGATCGATGTCGAGCAAGTAGGACTACAATTGATCGATGCTAATACGCTACAAGGTGTACGCTTAGCGGTCCCTCATCACGTTCAGGGCGGCGCGATCTCACCTGACGGAAGCCGTATCGCCTATATCGATGCTAACCTACCCGGAACCCAGCAATCACTCTGGCTAGTAAGTAGCGCAGGGAGCGATGCTGGTCCATTCGTAGACCTGGGCGATATTGCTTACCTACACCCAAACGCCTGGTCTCCAGATGCACGGCGCTTGGTCTACTTCGGTCACTGTGATCAGACAGCACAGAAGGGGGACGGGAGCGGGCAATCAAGTCCTGCCAGCCCACTATGTGTCCTCGACACAGTGACCCGCACAGCCCACCCCATTTCACTGCCCGGCTTCATTGACACGCGTCAGGAGCCGAGATGGTCCCCTGATGGCCGATACCTGGCTGTCAGTGCTCGAACTGGTACCGGCCAGGCATGCCAAGGTCCGAAGGGGCGCGAGCCATCCTTGGATGACCCCTGCCTGTACGCTGGCTATCAGGTACATATCGTCGACACGACGACCGACCAAGTTCATGATTTGACCACAGGGATCTCGCCCGTCTGGTCGCCGGATGGCTCGCAGCTTGCCTTCCTGTCCAACCGGAGCGGCGCGCCGGAGGTCTGGGTCATGGACCTGGCTCAACGCGAAGCTCATCAACTGACGAGCGACGGCCAGCCGAAGAGTCCCGACGGCGCTCTCCAGTGGAACCCGCAGCCCCCAAGCGGCGGGCAGGGAGACCCTGCCCCTACTCGGCGGTAAGTTTCGCGCGGGCGACGAGGATGCGCTGGATGGCGGTGATAACTGTGCCGACGGCCAGGACCGCCAGCACGATGAGCATGATTTGGGGGAAGATCGACGAGAGCAGCAGCCCGACCACCAGGACGACGATGCGCTCCAGGCGGGTGAACCAGCCGTCCTTCATCGTCGCGCCCAGGCCCTCGACGCGGGCGCGGGTGTAGCTCACTAGCAGCGAGCCGACGGTGGCGATGAAGATGAGCAGCGGCTCCACGGTCGCGGGCGGCGTCGTGTTGAGGTAGGCGTACAGCAGGCCGAAGTAGACCACCGCCTCCGACGCCCGGTCCAGCGTCGAGTCGAGGAAGCCGCCGAACTTGCTCACCTGCCCCGACTGCCGCGCGACCGCCCCGTCGAAGGCGTCGAAGATGGACGATAGGATGAGCAAGACCCCGCCCCATACCCACCAGCCCGCCCCCCGCGACAGCACCCACGCCACGAACACGTTGAACAGGAAACCTATCACCGTCAGCATGTTCGGCGTCAGGCCAATCCTGGCGAGGGCCCGCGCGATGGGGTTGAGGATACCGGCGGCAAGCTGGCGCGCCTTGTCCGTGAGCATGATGCCTCCAGGGATGTCAGCGAGGGTCGAACCAGGCGGCGACTCGGTCGGCCAGGATGCGCACCGAGTGCTCGTGGCGGGCCGGCGAGCGCGCGCCGGGGGCGCGGAGCAGTCGCTCGTACATCTCGACGACCTGGCGTGTCACCTGCGGCCAGGCGTAGCTGTCGGCGGTGCGGCGGCCGGCCTCGGCCAGCCTCGCCCGTCGCTGCGGGTCGCGCAGCAGAGCGATGACAGCGTCGGCGATGGCCTGCTCGTCGCGGGGCGGCACGAGCACGCCATTCACATCGTCCTGAATCACGGCCCGGTAGCCGACATTGGACGACGCCACGACCGGCGTTCCCGCCGCCATCGCTTCGAGCAGCACGATGCCAAAGCTCTCGTAGCCCGTGGCGGGCGAGACAAAGACCTGAGCGGTCTTGTAGTAGCGGGGCAGATCCGTCCACTCCGCGTAGCCCAGGAAGCGAATATCGCGCAGCTTGTGGGCGCGGGCGTAGCGCAGGAAGGGCGCGCGGTCGTCCTTGCTGTACGCCCCTACCACCAGCAGCCGCGCCTCGGGCACGGCCGCCTTGATACGCGCATAGGCGCGCAGCAGATAGCGGAAGCCCTTACGACTCTCCAGGCGACCCAGGAACAAGATGTTGAGCTTGCCATCGTCGAACTGGGGAAAGGGGGTGACGTCAGGGGAGCTAAACCGCGTCACCTCGACCCCGTTGGGGATGATCGTGTAATCGGCGGGGAAGTACTGGGCAATGTAGTCGCGGGCCGCGACGGAGACGGCGATGCGGCCATCCAACCGGTCGAGGAAGGGCGTCACCAGCCCACCCATGTACTGAAAGCCGTAGTGGGCCGTATCGCGGTAAGAGTGGAACGTGCCGACGTTAACGCAGCGGGAATGGCGCAGCGCCGCCAGGGGCAGAATAGGCGCGGTTGGCTCGTGGACGTGCAAGACGTCGTAGTGGCCGTCAGCCAGAATGCCCTTGACCCGCTGGTAGAGCCGGGGCGAGACCCCCACCCGCGCCACCGAGCCGCTGAAGGGGATGGGCCACACCGCCCCGCTAAGCTTGATAACGTTGCCCTCGAGGGAGTCCTTATCGGTGGAGGAAGCCGCGATAATGGTCGTGGCATGGCCGAGATGGCGTATCTCACGATCGAGGCACTTGATGTGCTCTGTCACGCCGCCCGGATAGGGAAATCGTGGCAGGAAACGAGCGCAATGCGCATGCTCATGTCCCTCGTAGCCGACGATAGCCCCACAGTTCAGCCAGGATGATCGATACCCGAAAGCTGCGCGTAAGTCACGCCGCCGCTGCCTCGTCGGATGGCGTCTCGGCCGCCCAGCGCCAGATGGGGTTGAACATCGTCCACTCCGTCGGATGCGACCTGATCCAGCGCTCCAACACTGCCGTAATCTGCTGCGTGCCCGCGAGGATATCGGCCTCGCGATTCTCTCGTCCGCTCGATCATGCCGTCGGCTCAAAAACCGGGCGAAACGCCATCGGGCAGCCACCACGGGCGCGCTGCCTATACGGCCCCTGGGGCATCAGGTGGGCGCGCCGAAGAAGTCGACCACCACACCCGTGCGCGTCGAATCGTAATCCACCGCGATGGCGATTGTCTCGGTCGCGCCGCAGGCAGCGAATGATCTCCATACCTGACGTGTCAGCCGATGCCCTGCCCCCGAAGCCCCTCCCGCAACTCAATCACAAAGTCGAACAGGCGTTGCGGCTTGATGGCTCGGTTTGCGCGGTTTGGCCGCACCCCCGGGTCACGGCGCACCACCTCGGCAATAGTTCCAGAATCCCGAAATGCGCCACCATAATGATAGCGGCCTTACCCGGCTGCACGGCCGCATCGAAATGCTCCCACCCATCGACCGTGTGCCGCCGCGCCCACTCGGCGTCATCGATGTGGGGGCGCAACAAGATGTAGTAGCGCTGCAACTGGTGAAGGATCGCCGCACGGGCAGCCGCCTCTACCTCCGCCGGCGACGCCTGGGGGCCAAGGACGTGGCGGAAGTTGTCGATAGCGGCCGCGCGGGTATCGGCGGCAAAGTGGAAGGTTAGTACGCCCAGCAGGCGAAACACGCGCTCGCCCAATGCGGGCGGCAGGGTGTTCGCCAGCCAGTGCATAGCCTTCCAGAGATAGTACGGACGCTCAGCGGGATCGAAGAGACGCTTCATGGGCGGCGGTAAAAGGCGAAACTCACGGGAAGGAGTCTAGCCGTCCCCGTGAGTTCCGACAAGTTTGGCTCAGGTGTGCGTCTAGGCTTCGTGGCCGTTGGTCGAGTCGACGCTGGTCGCGACACTCTCAGCCGCCATCAGCGCCGCTTCCTTGCGCTTGCGCTTACCGCGCGTCTCGGCGACCGCCTCGTCGGCAATGAAGGCCTCGACCATGTCGCGGGCCAGATCGTCGGGGATCTGCACCGGCGGCGACTTCATCAGGTAGGCCGACGGACCTTCCAGCGAGCCACTCAGGCCGCGATCCATGCCAATCTTGACCAGGCGCAGGGCGTCAATGATGACACCCGCGGAGTTGGGCGAGTCCCACACCTCGAGCTTGACTTCCATCTCCAGCGGGACGTTACCGAAGGTCGTGCCCTCCATGCGGATGTAGCACCATTTGCGGTCGGTCAGCCACGGCACGTGATCGCTGGGGCCGACGTGGACGTTGTCGTGGCCCATGTCATAGGGCAATTGGGAAACGACGGCGTTGGTCTTGGAGATCTTCTTGCTCTCCAGGCGCTCGCGCTCCAGCATGTTGTAGAAGTCGGTATTGCCACCAAAATTGAGCTGGTAGGTGCGATCGAGGCGCACGCCCCGGTCGCGGAACAGGTTAGTTAGCACGCGATGGGTAATGGTCGCACCCACCTGCGACTTCACGTCGTCGCCGATCATGGGCACGCCCTTGGCCTTGAAGCGCTCCTGCCAGTATGACTCGCGAGCAATGAAGACCGGGATGCCGTTGACGAAGCCACAGCCCGCTTCCAGGATCTGCTCGACGTACCACTTGGTCGCCATCTCACTGCCCACGGGCAGGAAGTTCACGACCACGTCGGTCTTCGTCTCGCGCAAGATGCGAGTGATGTCAGCGGTTGGGCCAGGGGCCTTGGTAATCAATTCCTTGAGATACTTGCCCAGGCCATCGTGGGTCATGCCGCGATAGACCGGCACACCCAGATGCGGGACGTCGGCGAACTTGTAGGTGTTATTGGGGCCGGACCAGATCGCCTCGCTGAGGTCCTTGCCAACCTTATCGGCGTCGATGTCGAACGCCGCGCTAAACTCAATGTCGCCGACGTGGTAGCCACCCAGATCGACATGCATCAGCCCCGGCACAAACTCGTCCGCTTTGGCGTTCTTGTAGAAATGGACGCCCTGCACGAGGGCCGAAGCGCAATTGCCGACACCGATGATCGCGACACGCAATTTGCCCATTTTCACTATCCTCTGTTCTCCAGCCTGGCTGGTACGGCTGCAACACATAAACCGTGATATATGATACGTATCGATCGTCTGGACTTACCCCTCCCAACCAAAACCGTACCCTTATCACGTCCCACCAAAGCCCCTGATGTCCAGGTAGTCCTGGATGACCTCCGTCGCCTCCACCCACCCGTAGCACACCACCGCCAGGTAGCCCTGCTCGGCCAGCTGCTCCAACCACTCGAGCTGATAGTCAGTGGGCTTGTTCGCGCCGAACTTCAACTCAATGAACAGACCATGCCAGCCCTTGCGCGGCACGGGCAGGCATACGTCCGGCACACCCGGCTTGACTCCCTCGCGCTGCATCTGGACGGCGATGAGCTTGTCGCGCTTACCCCCGTTGGGGATGGCGAACAGCAGGCCCAATTCAGGGTAGAGGCTCGCCAGGTGGCCTGCCCACTTGAACAGCGCCACCTGCTCGTCATGCTCCTGACGGCGCATTACCCGGCGGTCTCGCTCGCGCCAATCTGGTCCTTCAGGTAGGCCTGGATGAAATCGTCCAGGTCGCCGTCGAGGACCGCCCCCGTCTGGCTCGTCTCGTGCTCGGTGCGCAAGTCCTTGACCATCTGGTACGGCTGCAAGACGTAGGAGCGAATCTGGTTGCCCCAGCCCGCCTCCTTGTGAACACCCTTCAGCCGCGCCTGTTCGGCCTCACGCCGCTCGATTTCCAGGTCTAGTAGCTTGCCGCGCAGAATCTTGAGCGCCACCTCCTTATTCTGCAACTGGCTGCGCTCGTTCTGCACCGCCACCACGATCCCGGTCGGCAGGTGCGTCATGCGGACGGCGGAGTCGGTCTTGTTGACCTTCTGGCCGCCGGCGCCGGAGGAGCGGTAGGTGTCGATGCGGACGTCGGCCTCCTTGATGTCGATGACGATGTCGTCGTCGATCTCGGGGGTCACGTCCACGGCCGCGAAGGAGGTCTGGCGGCGCGCGTTCTGGTCGAAGGGGCTGATGCGGACGAGGCGGTGCACGCCCTTCTCGGCCTTCAGCCAGCCGTAGGCGTGATCGCCGCGCACGATGAACGAGGCGGACGAGATGCCCGCCTCCTCGCCGGCGACGAGGTCGGCC
>JAHCIE010000529.1 GCA_026129385.1 Anaerolineae bacterium | reverse complement strand
AGCTCTCTCGATGAAACCTCGGCTCGTCGCTCTGTTCGTCCTGACCCTGTTGCTGGCCGCATGTGGCGGCAGCCCCGCCGCGCCCACCTCTGCGCCGGCGGCGACCACCGCCCCCGCCGCGCCGGCAGCCACATCCGCCCCCGCCGCCACCACGGCCCCCGCGCCGACCGTTGCTCCCACCGCTGCCCCCGCAGCGACAGCGACCCCCGCGCCGACCGCGGTTCCGGCGCCGGTTGGCAGCCCGCAGGATGCCATTGTCGCCGCCCTCCAGGCCCTGCTCCAGGCCGGCCCCTATCGCACCAAGACCACCATCGTCGCCGGCAGCGACACGATCAACCTGGTGGGCGAGATGATCCCGCCGGACAAGCTGCACACCATGATGACGACCGCCAGCTTCGAGAGCGAGACCATCGTCATCGGCGACGCCGTCTGGAGCAAGCGCGACGGCGCCTGGTCGGTGTTGCCGGTATCGGGCAAGGAGATGCTGCAATCGGCCTTTCCGGCGCTTGCGGTCGATCAACTCATCGGCACGATCAGCAAGGCCGGGACGGCCGGGACGGATACGGTGGACGGTGAGCCGACCAACGTCTACACCTACACCTCGACCACCGACCTGGGGTCGGGCAGCCAGGTCGTCAGCGCGGTCAAGCTGTGGGTCAGCGCCAGGCGCGGGGTGCCCGTGAAGCAGGAAGTGGTGGGCGAGGCCGGGGGCGTCCAATCCACGACGGTTCAGACCATCGAATACGACCCCACCATCACCATTGCGGCGCCGATGTGATGAGGAAGCCCCTTCTCATGCCCCGCATCGTCGCCCTCCTCATCCTCCTCTTCTTGACCGCCTGTCTGGGCGGCCAGCCGACGCGCGCCGCCACCGAGCCGGACGAGGCGCCGCCGGCGCCGGCGACGGGCGACGCCACCGCCGCCGGCCACCCGCGGCTGTGGCTCACCGCCGCCGACCTGCCGCGGCTGCGCGCCTGGGCCAGCGCCAGCAACCCGCTCTACCGCGACGGGCTGGCCTTGCTGGCCGCACGGGCGGTGGGACGTGGACGAAACCGCGTCCCTGACCAGGACTGCGGCAATGTCGGCTATGAGTATCCCACCGAGATGTACGCCGAGCTGTTCGCCTTCCTCTCGCTGGTCGAGAACGACGCCGCCGCCCGCGCCGACTACGCCGCCCGCGCCCGCTCCCTGCTCATGCACGTCATGAACGAAGCCGCCAAAGGCCCGGCGAGCGCCGAGAACTACACCTGCAACGGCTCGCAGCAATACCCGCCCTTCCGCCACCCCGACTTCGCCACCGAAGACCGCGACCGCATCCGCTACCACGGCGAGGCCTTCCCGCTGACCGTGGACTGGATCTACCCCTCGCTCAGCGCCGCGGACAAGGCCACCATCCGCAAGGTCTTCCTGCGCTGGTCGGGCGAGGTGATCACCCGCGGCTACCATCACCCGGAGCCGGTGGGGCTGATGGACGATCCGGCGCTGCTGGCCGACCCACAGCAGGTGCGCTTCAGCGCCAACAACTACTACGCCGCCCACATGCGCAACCTGGGGCTGATGGCGCTGGCGCTCGACCCCGCCGATGATGCGGATGGCAGCCTGGCCGCGTACCTGAACAACGCGATCGGCGCCTATCTCTACATCTTCGAGCACCTGACCCGCCACGACAGCCGCGGCGGGCTGCTGCCCGAGGGGCTGGAATACAGCCCGCAGACCATCGGCTACGTCACCCAATTCCTGTTGGCGTTGCACACGTCCGGCGCCAGCTACCCCGCGGCCGCCACCCTGGCCGCCAACCCCTTCTGGAGCCAGAGCCTGACCGGCTATCTGCACTCGCTCAGCCCGGCCCCGGCGGCGCGTGAGGAGGGTGGAACCCTCTACCAGCCGGCCTTCTACGGCGACGGCCAGACCTACCATCTGCCCGATTTCATCAGCGCCTTCGCGCCCATCGGCCTCTATGACCTCGTCGCCGGCGATGCGGCCCGGCTGAACACCGTGCGCTGGCTGCAAACGCACACCGCGCCCGGCGGCGCCGAGCTGCTGGCCGAGCGCGTGCGCAATCCCAACGACTTCCGCGAGGCAATCCTCTACTTCATGCTCTACGACCCGGCCGCCGCGCCCGCCACCGACCCGCGTCCGGCCCTGGCCCCCGACTACCTGGCGCCGGGGCTGAATCGCCTCTTCAGCCGCAGCGGCTGGGGCGAGGACGCCGCCTGGCTCACCTTCAGCCTGAGTTGGAACTCGATCGATCACCAGATGGCCGATGGCAATCATTTCGCCTTCTATCGCGGGGGCGAGTGGCTGACCAAAGGGCGGGTGGGCTATGCCGACATCGCCGAGGGCATCGCCAGTTCCGAGTTCTACAACGCTGTGGCCATCGAAAACGATCGCCCGGCCGACCGCGAGGACGACGACTGGCGGATCGACCTCTGGCGGCGCGGTTCGCAGTGGAACTACGTGTCGGCGGGCGATCCGCTGTGGCTGGCCCACAGCGCCGCCGCGTCCTACACCTACGCCCTGGGCGACGCCACCAACCTCTACAATGCGCCGAACGAAAGCGCCAGCGACGTGACCCACGCCAGCCGCGCCCTGGTCTGGCTCGAACCGGATCACATCGTCGTCTACGACCGCGCCGCGACCGCGAAAACGAATCGCTTCAAACGCTGGTGGCTGCAACTGCCGGCGCCGGCGACGATCGACGGCAACCGCGCGGCCA
>JAHCIE010000528.1 GCA_026129385.1 Anaerolineae bacterium | reverse complement strand
AGAATGCCCGCCTGATGCATTAGCCGCGCCAGGGGGATCGGCGGCTGTGCGGCGATGTTGACCGGGCCATCGTACTCGCCGTCGATGGCCTGCTCCAACGCCGCTGCCACGTCGTCCTCGTGGATGAGTTGAATGAGGGGGTCGAAGCCGAGCAGAGTCGGCGCGGCCCATAGTTTCAGCAGGTCATTTACCAGTGTCGGCGCTTGTGGCCCGACGATGTAGGCGAAGCGAAGCACGGTCAGAATGGGGGCGTGATCCTGCTCGCGCAGGGTACGCACCTCCTCCTCGATCTCGGCCAGGTGGCGCGCGTAGCCGGCCTTGCCGCCGCGAACAATGTGGCCCTCGGTGATGTAGGCCGGGTTGTCGGACCGCGCGCCATAGGCGAGGATGCTGCTCTTGAGGACGATCTGGCGGACGTTGGCGGCGACGGCGGCCTCGAGGAGCCGCCGCGTGCCGGTTACGTTATGCTCGTGGATGCGCGGGTCGTTGCGCTTGTCCCACTGAAAGTCGAGGTGCAGGACCTTACCCACTCGGTGCGCCTCGAACAAGTCGGCCAGTAGCGGATTTTGGAGGTCGATCTCGGCAAACTCAATGTCGAGCAGGGGCACGGTAGGGGTGTGACTATCGAGGGCGAGGACGGGATGCCCGGCCTCATGAAGCCGCTGGGCGAGCCAGCCGCCCCAAAAATCGGCCGCCCCCGTCACAGCAATCGTATTCTTTGCGGCCATAGGAACTCCTGTGGATAGATGGCGTGGCCTGCCTAATGATAATCCATAAGGCAAGAAAGAGGAAGCGGGAGGGGGGGGTAGGGGGGTATGGCTAGAGGTCCGACCTCAATTGTTTGCCGCTTGGGGACCGCGTAGCGAGATGGCAACAAGATTGTTGGGCTGTAACGCAGGGATGCGATGGAGACGCAGGAGGACAGACGCCCTCAAGGTAGAGGCGTCATACCTGCCGTGTGGTGGCGGGGACGACGCCTGTGCTCACACTGCGATCATTCTCTCCGGCAACAGATTAGCCTACCCTTGCGCGGCTTCTTGTCCACCTTCTTCCGAGGCTTCGGCCGACGCCATGGCCTGCTGATCCTCGGGCGTGACAGGGTGCTCCTGGACCCCTTGCTGCTGCATGGTGGCCTGAAGCTCCTCGTGTGACATGTCCTCTGGGTTCTGCCCGGTCGCCGCCTGAATCTGCATCGCGTCGGCTTCCGTCATCTTCACCATGGCTTCGGTGCTGCCAACGACGACCATGCCACCGACCATCATCCGGCGGCGGCGATGCCGTCGCTCCATGCGGCGGAACTCTTCGTGACGCCTTTCTTCTCGCCTAAACATGACTTGTTCCTCCATATTGTAATAGTGAGGCCACTCGACGCAGTGGGAGTAGCATACGCCAGTTCGCAGGACGACTGATGCGCCAAAAGGGAGCAAATATGGTGCATTTCGGTGACTCCGCCGCAGGTGGCAAGCCCTGAGTGTAGCGAACGGGTCGGGCCGACAGGCGGGCGTTGGGTCGCTAGAACTCCGCTCGCAGCCGGCCCACGACCAGGGGCCGCGTGGTAGCGTCGTAGAACGCCGAGCCGGCTGCGCTGCTCCACGCGAAGCCGATAACGTTGTCGTCGGCGTCGGCGTAGAGGCGCAGGAAGCCCGCGCCCGCGCCCGCGCGGAACTTGCCATTGGGGAGGTGTCGCGTGTCGCGCGTGCCGTGCCCCGACCGGCTGGAGTCCGCGATGTGAACGAGCCACTGGGTTGTGTCGGATATCTTGGGCCGACTCGCCGCGTGGGGCTTCGGCGGCTCGACAACCAGCAGGACATGGCCCGTGTTGTCGCCCGGCACGCCGTTGGGGTAGCGGATGGCGATGATGTCGTCGGCCTGTAGCTCGGCGATGCGTGGCAGGGGGCTGAACTTGTTCCTGGCGCGAATGGCGTCAAAGTAGTGTCTCGCCAGGGGGCGGCGAGTCTGAAGCCAGGCGTCGAAGTCGTCAGCCGTCAGGCCATGCGCCTGACGCAGCAAGGCATTCAGGAAGCCGCTACAGTCGGCAAAGCTCGCATAGTCCGTCGCGCCGTTCACCCCGGCCCAGGTGACGACCGTCGGCTTGTGGCGGTAGGCCGTGTTCTCGAACTGGAGATGCTCGATCAAGAGTTGCGCCCAACCGAGGGGCGTCTGCGGCGGCGCGTCGGCCGGCGGTACGACCGGCTGTGTTGCCGTGGATGACTCACGTGGGGACATCACTCGCTCCTTCCGGGGGCCACCGACCGTCATCGGTGAGACCCCGATATGCAGCCAGGGGGGCGTGGGAACGATTCCCGCGCCCCAGCATACAGCGAAGGCGAAGCGGAGTCTGTCAACGACATCACAGCCAGCCGGTGGAGTGTATCACACTGGCTGGCTGGGGTGGGACTGGTGCGCTTTCAGAGTCACGTTGAGGCCGCAACGATAGCCTACTTTGAGCTTACCTCTGGTACTGTCCCGCGGGGACAACTGTGATGTGGTAGCTGACGTCGACGGTTGCGCCAAAGTCGGGAATGACGCCGCCGAACTTGAGGGTGTAGTTGCCCGGCGGCAGCGGCGTGAGTAACAGCCAGTAGCCATCCGACACCTGGGGGATTGTGGCGCTGGGCCAACCCGTGCCGGGTACGGTGAGGCCAGGGTACGCGGATGCGAACAGCGAGTATAGATTGGTACTTGGCGGGGTGGGAACGGTGACGGTGTAGAATCCTTGGCTGCTGGCGCGG
>JAHCIE010000527.1 GCA_026129385.1 Anaerolineae bacterium | reverse complement strand
TGCGGGGTGCGGCTGTCTGGGGAGGCGCTGCTCAACGTATCGGCCGGCGGTGGCTCGGCCGTTCCCATGTATATTCTACAAGAAGCGTGAGGCCCGCCGCCGGTCATGTTCGATACCTTCCTCACTAACCCCGCTGTTCAGACCGTCATCCAGGCCATCGTTAACTTGCGCTGGTATCTGTACGGGTTCGCTGCCCTCGGCGCACTCATCGCCTTGCGCGCGCTGCTGCGCGCCCGCAAGGACCGCGCCCGCGCCATGTTCGGCCTGGAGCGGGAGGCCGCATCCGAGCGCATGGCCTCGGCGCTGTTCGCGCTCCTGCTGATGGCTGGCCTGGCGGGCGTGGTCTTCGCCGCCACCAACTACATGACCAGCGACGCAGTGGGGCAGCGGGCAGAAGCGCGCGCCCAGGGCCAGGCGACCGCGACGGCCCAGGCCCGCGCGACGGAGCGCGCCGTCCAGGCGGCCGCGACGGCCGCCGCGCCTACGGCCCCCCCGACCCGCGTGCTCCCAACCGCGACGCCGACGCCAACCGTAACTCCCACCGCGGCGCCTGCCCCAATTGCTGCCGACCTGTCGCAGACGTGCCATGGGGAGGGGCCAAACCAGGGTATCCGAGTCGTAGACCGCCAGGGCGTGAACCTGCGCCGGACGCCCCAGTTCGGCAACGACAACATCGAGCGCGTCATGACCCTCAACAGCGAGGTGTGCGTGTATGGCGAGGAGCCGGCCCAGAACGATACATGGCTCAAAGTCACTGTACCGCAGGTTGAAGGCTACCGCTACATTCTCAAGAGCCTGACGAGGCAGTAGAGCCACCACCTGACTTGACGCCCGCGCTGCCCTGGGCTACAATCCGTTCGTTATATCGAACACCTGTTTGCTTTTGGTACGTCAGCCATGAGCCAGAACCCCATCCCTAAGACAACCTGGGAGACGGCCGAGGCCAGCGCGCCCATGGCGCGTCAGTTCCTCCAAATCAAGCGTCAGTTCCCCGACGCCATCGTCTTCTTTCGCCTGGGCGACTTCTACGAGACCTTCAACGACGACGCCGAGATCGCCGCGCGCGTTCTCAACATTACGTTCACCAGCCGCAAGATGCAGGGGGACACCCGCTGGCCGATGGCGGGCGTCCCTCACCACGCGGTCGCCCACTATCTGGCTCGCATGGTCCGGGCGGGCTACAAGTGCGCCATCGTCGACCAGATGGAGGAGCCGAGCGGCAAGCTGGTCGAGCGGGCCGTCACGCGCGTCCTGACGCCCGGTACCATTGTCGAGCCGAACATGCTCGACGCCCGTCGCAACAACTATCTGGCGGCTGTCATCGTGGAAGGGGAGCAGGCGGGACTGGCCTACTGCGATGTCACCACGGGGGAGTTCGCCGCCACGGAGCTACACGGCGCGGACGTCCTGACTCAGCTGCGCCAGGAGCTAGACCGCCTGCAACCAGCCGAAGTCCTGGTAGGTGACAGGATGGCGGGCCGTCGCCCGACCCGTGTCCAGAAGGGTGGAGGGGCGACCCTCACACCCGAATTGGCAAGCCTGCCCTTCCCGCTGTCGCCCTACCCGGCCTGGCGCTTCGACTTCGAGACGGCGCGGCAGGCGGTCATGGATCACTTTAGCGTCGGTTCGCTGGACGGATTCGGCCTGGGTAGTCTGCCCCTGGCGGTACGCGCCGCCGGCGCGACGATTGCCTATGTCCGGGAGACGCAGTTGGGGGCCGCCGACCAACTGGTCAACCTGACGGCCTACTCGACGACCCAATACATGGCCCTCGACGCGCCGACGCGCCGCAACCTGGAATTGACTCAGGGGACGCGCAGTGGCAGTATCGAAGGCTCGCTACTGGGTGTCATCGACCGCACGGTCACGCCCATGGGGGGCCGCCTCCTGCGCACCTGGCTGGCCCAGCCGCTGCTAGCTATCGACGCCATCAACGCGCGCCTCGATGCCGTTGCCGCCTTCCACGACGACAGCCTGACGCGCGGCTCGGTCATCGCCCGCCTGAAGGGCCTCAATGATCTGGAGCGGCTGACGAACCGCATCGTCCAGCGTATCGCCACGCCCCGTGACTTGCTAGCCGTAAAAAAGACTCTCGACGCCGTGCCTGGGCTGGCGGCTCTGCTGCGCGGCGACGCGCCGCCCGATGACCCCGCGCCCGCCCTTGATGAGCCAGCGGGGTCCCTCGCCACCGCGCCGCCGCCACTGACCGAGAGCGCGGAAGACATCTGGGAGAGTCTTCAGCGCGGGGCAGCCAGCTCGCCGCCGCTACCGGCTAATGCGCCCGCCCCGCCTCGCCCGCGTATCGCGGAAGGCAACGGCCACGGGACGCGCCCGGCACCGACCGACTGCGACCTGACGGGACTGCTGCCGACGACCCTGGACAGCGGCGCGGATATTGGCGAACTCATCGGATGCGCCATTGCGCCCGAGCCGCCCGCCACCCTGGGCACAGCGGGGATTATCGCCCCTGGCTACTCGGCCGAACTGGATGGCATCCAGAGTGCGGTCAGCCACGCCAAAGAGTGGGTGGCAAGCCTGGAGGCCCGCGAGCGCGAGCGGACAGGTATCCGCAGCCTCAAGGTGGGTTTCAACAAGGTTTTTGGGTACTACCTGGAGATTACGAGGGCCAACGAGGCCGCTGTGCCCGCTGACTACATTCGCAAGCAGACGCTGGTCAACGCTGAGCGGTACATCACGCCGGAGTTGAAAGAGTACGAGTCGCTCATCCTCAATGC
>JAHCIE010000526.1 GCA_026129385.1 Anaerolineae bacterium | reverse complement strand
CGGCCATGTCAAACAGGGCCTTGCGGTCCCAGATAGGCGACTTGAGGCGGATGAACGCGCCCAATGTCCCCAGTGGGGGGATGGGCAGCGGGATGAAGTAGGGCAGCGTGACGGCCATGCCGTGAATCTTCGCCACAATATAGTGGCCGAACTCATGGACGCCAAGCACCCCCAGCAGGCCGATGGTGAACACAATCGCGCCCCACCCCGACCAGATCTGCATGCCGACGAAGAAGACGCTCACCACCGTCAGCGCGAACAGCACGATGTTAATCAGCCAGTTCGAGCGCGACTCGGCGATGACTCCCTCGACGGCGACAATCTCATCGCCGTCGCGCCCATGCCGCAGCACGGGGGTATAGCCCAGGGCGTTCAACCGTGGCTGGAGCCAGTAGAAAGCCTGGTCGGCGTTGCCGCGCAGCTGACCCGAAAACGTTATTTCCTTGTCGCCGGTCCGCACCGCCTCGATGGTCAGCACACCGGCCACGGTTTGTTGCAACTGTGTCTGTCGCTCATCCAGCGGCGCCGCGTACATCGGCGGCGGCCAGGTTCCCGTCGTCGTCTGCCCCAGGCGTTCCATCGTCTCATCCATTCCAAGAATACAGACCCGACGGCAGTATGCCACCATCGGGACGCCCACACCTATCGTCAAAGTATACGTTGACCACGTGGCGGAGACAACTCGCAGTTGGGCATTTGACCCGCCCCTTGTTCGCCACTATAATCCCGCCGTTATCTACGCCGTCTAGAGGGACGCGAGCGTGCCAACACGGCGTCGCGGACGCGGAATCAGCCTTCTCATTGGAGCTTCAGGCGACACGGATGCCCTCCGTGTCCCCGCATGGGTCGTCTCGGCCGCCACACTCAGCCTGCTGCTCGTCCTTGCCGCGTTGAGCGTCTTTGGTGTGTACCAGTACCTGCGCGCTCAGCGGCTGGCCGAGCAGATCGGCGCGGCCTCGCCTGACCCACGGACGCGCGAGCTACAACGCGCGATCCTGGACCAGCAAGGCCGGGTGCAGAGCTTGCAGGACGACTACAACGCTCTGACCCGCCAGGTGGACGAACGTCAGCGTCAGCTGGAGCGCGAGATCGAGCGGCTATCGGGCCAACTGCGCGAGCTAGATCGCCTGGCGGCTGAGATTCGCGCCCTGCTCGGCCTGCCAGCCGTCGCGCCGATGCCGACGCCGGCCCCCACGCCCGGCAGCCTGGCCCCCGCCGGACGCGGCTTCACGCGCTTCCTGGCCCAGGGCGGCGCGGCTCTCGGCCCGCACGACCTGGCCTTCCCGCCCATCGACCCTGACCCCTACAATTTGGGGTTGACTCTCGATCTGGTGCGGGCCAGGACGGCGCTGCAGGACTCGCGTCTGCGAATCCTCCACGCAGAGGTGGCCGCCCGCCGCGCCTCCGAGGAAGCCGCAGCGGCCAGGGCGCGGGCCGCCGCGGAGGCAGCGCGCCAGCGAGCGGAAGAGGCGGCCAGGGCACAGGCAGAGGCTGAGGCGCGATTGGCCGAAGCCGCCGCGAAGGCGGCCGCCGAGCAGGCCGCCCGGCGCACCATGTCCAGCGACCCCCAACTGGCCCAACTGGACCGCCAGGTCACAAGCCTCATCGAGAAGCTGCGCGCCGGGGCTGCCCTCGCGCCGGGCGGACGACAGATCCTTTCGGTCCCATTACCAACCAGCGGCCCGGGCGCGCCCAGTCGCTGGCCGCTCAAGACGGAGGTCACCTCGACCTTCGGCTATCGCACCTTCCGGGACGCGCTCGATTGGCACACGGGCATCGACATGGCCGTGGACCAGGGAACAGAGATCCACCCGGCCCAGGGTGGTCTCGTGGTCTTCGCCGGCTGGCAGCCCGGCTTCGGCTGGTGCGTGGAGGTCGGACACGGTCAGGGTTACTCGACACTGTACGGTCATCTGTCGCGCATTCTCGTCGACGCGGGCGATACTGTGACAACCGACTCGATGGTTGGCTTGAGCGGCTCGACGGGCAACTCAACCGGCCCGCACCTCCACTACGAGGTGCGCCTGAATGGGAAGGCGATTGACCCCACGCCGTACCTGCCGTAACCGGGTTTGGCAGCCGGACGTTAATTCAGTGTAACGTTTCACATGGGGATGAAAGGCAACTCGAGTGGGAGAAACGACCACAGGTGTTGACGCAGGAGAACGACCCGGATGCCTGGGGTTGGCTTTCGAAGGGAGGCTCAGCATGTTTGGCAAGAAGGAACGACCGCCTGCTCAGGCAAGCGGCGCAGACAAGATCGAGACGGTCATCGGCGCGACAGCTGACTTCAATGGTCATCTGAAGTCGGACGGTGGCGTCCGCATCGATGGGACGTTCGAGGGCCTGGTAGAGACGGCGGGGAATGTCATTGTCGGTGAGGGCGCGAAGGTCCTCGCGGACGTCTCGGCCCGCAACGTGTCCGTCGCTGGCACCGTCAAGGGCAACATCACCGCCAGCGGTCGCCTTGAGATTCTCGCGACTGGCCGGGTCTGGGGCGACATCCACGTCTCGTCATTCCTGATCGACGAAGGCGGCGTGTTCCGGGGCCAGAGTCTGATGCAGGCCGCCGATGAGCCTCTGCTGATCGAAGCGCCGCGCGGCACACGGGACGTGGCCCCCGCCGCACAGCCCTAAACAGACGACGCACCCACCGGCGACTGACTCGGCGAGTCAGGGCCAGCGCACGAGGGTCGGCCATCGCGGCCGACCCTCTTGCGCTCTACTCTGCATGGCGG
>JAHCIE010000525.1 GCA_026129385.1 Anaerolineae bacterium | reverse complement strand
GAGTGACCTGCTTGCCAGTCTCGACCCCAACGCCAAGAAACTCGCCATTGTCCACGAGAAGGACAAGTTCTCGACCGACGTAGTGAATGCTGCGACAAAGTACGCCCAGGACAAGGGCTACACCGTCATGCTCAAGGAGGGCTACGACACTGGCACCGCCGACTTCTCGGCCTTCATCAACAAGGTTCCCGCCGATGCTGACGCCATCATCGGCGGCGGCCACTTCGTCGACGGCTCAACCTTCGCCAAGCAGCTCGCCGAGAAGAACGCCAAGGCCAAGTTCATCGCCTTGCTCGTCGCGCCGCCGGAACCCAAGTTCGCCGAGATCGGTGCGGCGGCGCAGGGCATCGTCGGGCCGTCGCAGTGGGAGCCTAGCGTCAAGTACAGCGCCGACGCCGCCAAGGCCGCCAACCTGGAGTGGTACGGGCCGGCCGTCGCCGACTTCGTGAACGCCTACAAGGCGAAGTACAACGAGGACCCATCCTATCACGCGGCGGGCGGCTACATGGCGGGCCTGATCCTTCAGCGCGCGTTGGAGAAGGCCGGCTCGACGGACAAAGACAAGGTCAAGACTGCCCTCGATGCCACGAACATGATGACGCTGTTCGGGCCGATCAAGTTCGACACCGACAAGAAGCACGGTCTGCAAACCGGCCACGACATGGTCTACATCCAGTGGCAGAAGGGCGCGGACGGCAAGCTCGCCAAGCAGGTGGTGTGGCCGACGGCCAGCAAGACCGCCAATGGCGTCTTCCCGCTACGCTGACCCAATGTGCGGCCGGTTGGGGGTGAGCGCACGAGAGCCGCCCGCCCCCAACCATCACTCTGGCGAGTACGCGTCTCTGAGGAGAGACAATGCCTGACCAACTCTTGCAGTCCGTGGTCGACGGCTTCTTGCTCGGGTCCGTGTACGGGGTGGCCGCGATGGGGCTGACCCTCATCTGGGGGGTAATGCGGGTAATCAACCTCACCCACGGGCCACTCATTGTCATCGGCATGTTTGCCACCTACCTGCTCTTCACCCGCCTCGGCGTCAACCCCTACCTGGGCCTGGTGCTGGTTGCCATCCTGGGCTTACTCGTCGGCCTTGCCGTCTACTTCATCGCCGTGCAGCGCGTCATCAACGCGCCCTATCTGTCGAGTCTGTTGTCCACCTACGCGGTGAGCATGATTCTCATTGGCGTCGGAACCTTCGTGTTCACGTCGTCGCCGCAAAACGTAGACTACAGCATCGGCACATTCGTCGTGGGCGCGCTGAGTATGCCGGGCAATCGCGTTGTGGGCGCGCTGACGGCGTTCATCGTCGCAGGCCTGCTCTACCTCTTCCTGAACCGCACCCGGCAAGGCAAGGCCATCCGTGCCGTCGCCAACAACCGCGCCGCGGCGGAACTGATGGGCATCCCCTCCAACCGCATCCTGGCCCTCAGCTTCGGCATCGGCGCGATGCTCGCCGTCGTTGCAGGCGGCGTCATCGCCACCTTCTTCCCGTTCACCGTCCTCAGCGGTGGCGACTACCAGCTCAAGTCCTTCGTCATCGGCGTGTTAGGCGGCCTCGGCAACCCCATCGGCGCCCTCGTCGCCGGGCTACTACTGGGCATGGTGGAAGGCGTCGTGCCCATGTTCATGCCCGTCGGTTGGGTGCCAGTGCTCGAGTTCGGCCTGTTCATCGCCGTCCTGGTCTTCTTCCCCAACGGCCTCTTTGGAGCGCGACGACAATGAGCACCGCCACTTCCTCCCTTACCGCGTCGCACTCCGGCCCCGCCATCGGGACCATCGGCGCCACTCTGCGCAAGCCCGCCTTCTGGGTCGTGAATGGCTTCCTCCTCATCATCGGCGTCCTGCCCCTCGCCACCCAGAACAACACGCTACGCGAGTCGATGTTCACCGTGTTGATGTTCGCCGCCCTGGCAACCAGCCTCAACATCCTGATGGGCTACACCGGCTACGTCAACTTCGGCAACATCGTCTTCTTCGGCCTGGGCGGCTACGTCGGCTTCTACGTCATGAGCGCCCTCGGCTGGAGCCTGTACCCCGCCCTGCTCATCGGCGGCCTCGTATCGGGCAGCCTGGCCGCCCTGCTGGGCCTCGCCCTGCTGCGGCTGCGCGGGGCCTACTTCGCCCTGGCGACCATCGGCGTCAACGAGGCCGCGCGCGCCTTCGTCGCCAACTTCGAGCCTTTCGGCGCATCCACCGGCATGCACATCAACTTTGGCGTGTACAACCAGTACGGCGGCGCGGCCAGCGCCCTGCAACTGAGCTACATCCTGATGCTCGTCGTCGCCATCGTCGCCGCCTGCATGAGCTTCTTGGTCAAGGACTCGCGCCTGGGCCTGGGCCTGTTCAGCATCCGCGAAGACGAGGACGCGGCCATCGTGATGGGCGTTGACGCCTGGCGCTACAAGACCATCGCCTACGTACTATCGGCCATCCTGCCCGGCGTCATCGGCGTCATCTTCTTCTTCAAGAACGGTAACATCGAACCCCTGGACGCCTTCCCCTTCCAGCGCTCGCTGGAAGTCCTGGTCATGGTCATGCTCGGCGGCAACGGCACGGTACTCGGTCCCATCCTGGGCGCGGGCATCTACCAGCAGATGCGCGGCTTCCTGCTCACCATCGCCCTGTTCAAGAACCTGCAACTCGCCTTCGCGGGCCTGGCGCTGCTCTTGATCGTCCTGTTCGTGCCAGCGGGCCTCATCGGCTGGCTACGCAGCCACGTCCCCGCGTCCCGGAGGTGGCTGGAAT
>JAHCIE010000524.1 GCA_026129385.1 Anaerolineae bacterium | reverse complement strand
GAACCGGAGCAGTCTCTGCCTGCTGCCCGGCGCGCTTTGCCCATCGATCCTGACAGCCGGGTAGCTCTGCCAGGTGGGTTGGTGAAGCATCTGGCGGAGTATCGGCTGGAGGCCCGGGTCTACGAAGGGGTGACGCTGGAGCAGGTACAGCAACTCATCACCAACGGTGTGCCGGTCATTGTCGGCCAACGGCTGACGCCTGAGGACCCCACGCCCCACTATCGCGTGCTGCGTGGCTATAGCGATCCTCGCGGCGTAGTGCTCGCCAACGACTCGGAATTTGCGGCCAGTATCAGTTTTAGCTACGCGGAGTTTGCCCAGATGTGGGAGGAGTTCCAGGGCTTCGCCATGCCTGTCTTTCTGCCCCGGCAAGCAGCCGTCGTCGAGGCGATTCTTGGCATGGAGGGCGACGAGACGGCCGAGTACGTGGATGGCGGGCGCAAGCTCGGTGAGCCGCCGCGCGAGGCGATGCCTGATCCGCCACCGGCCACCGTTATCCCGGCCGGTCCGGCGGCTCTCGTCGCCGGTGTGCCATCGTCGGGTCGCCTGTTGGGTAGCGGCGGGGGGGCGTTCTCGATGCGTCGCTTCATCACCTCGGCACGGGCAGACCTGACTGTCCTGCTCACCTACACGCCCGACGACCCGATCATCGCGCGCGGGGTAGGGCTACGGGTGCTGGACGCAACCGGTCATCCTCTCGGCGAGGGCATCAATGTGACTGGTCGGGTGGGCGAGCGGACGCTGAGCTTTACCGCTGAGCCGGGCAAGGCGTACCTGGTTCAGGTGTACAACTACATGCCGGGCGTGCCGCTGGCCTACACTCTCCTTGCACGCGGCGTCACATCGACGGCCGGTATAGCCACGCCAGCATCCGACCCTGAGGCGGCGCCGTAGGTTCGCCCGTCGGATTGGCCACTAAGGACAGTCTGGGCGAAAGTCATTCGGTTGGTGTGGGGCGCATCATTCTGGCGAGGGATGCGCGAACGAAGAGCGCGGGATATACTGGCGTGGGTATGACAGCAAGCCCCCAAGGGCCTGGAGACCTTCAGGGGCTATAGCGGGTGGAGGCTGCGATGACCGAGGCGAGTTTCGAGGCGAAGGTGTTGCGCGACTTCATGGTGAATGGTCGCTTGAAGACGATTCCGGCGCGGGCGAAGAAGAAGGACGTTGTACTGCGCTATCTGGCGACGCTGTTTGAGCTAGATCGACGCTACCACGAGACCGAGGTCAACACCCTGCTTCAGCGCGTGCATCCGGACTATGCGAGCCTGCGTCGCTTTCTGGTCGATGCCGGGCTGCTAGCTCGCGACCACGGTATCTACTGGCGAATAGCCGAGATACCTGTGCCACTGGCCGGCACGCGCGGCGGGTGAGCTGTCGCTTGCGTTGTGCAATCCGCCGTGAGCCATCTCACCGTGGACTCGGCCTAGTCTTCCTCAGCCGCCTGACGGGCGACATTGGTCCGACTGCGCATCTCCGAGGCGAGCTTCTCGTCCCACTGCTTTGGGTAGAGGCGGCGCGTCGCCTCCATGCGGCCCGCCAACCCCGCCAACTGAGCCTGCTGCTCGACGGTCAGGTCGCCACGGGCCTTGAGGGCGTTGACGCGATCCTGGGCTGTGCCGGCGCTGACAGGAATCTGCTGGGCAGGGTCGAGCGGTGAGGGAATGCTTATATACAGGTGGGAGCGGGTCAGGTAGTTGGGCAGCGCATCGATGACGGCTTCTAGCTCGACCAGATCTTGCGCGGCGCTCTTGGGGGTTGCCACCTCATCCTCCTTGACACTGTTGGAACCGCTGCACCTGGCTCAGCGCAGGGATGACCATTCTATCTTGAATTGTAGTCGTTTTCACGCCCCGGCTCAAGCAGCGCGATACTCAGCCGATGGAGGTGGGCAGCGTTTCGTGGGCGCGGAGGCGGTGGGCGAGGCGTGAGTTGCGCTGCGCGACGCGGGCGTTCTTGACCGCCATCGCCAGCGCCTTCTTCTGCCCCACCAGAACGACCAGTTGCCGAGCACGGGTCACGCCGGTGTAGAGCAGGTTGCGCTGTAGCAGCATATAGTGCTGCGTGACGAGGGGCAGCACCACCGCGCCGTATTCGCTGCCCTGGGATTTGTGGACGGACATGGCGAAGGCGTGGACGAGTTCGTCCATCTCGTGAAACTCGTAGTCGACTGCCTCCTGATCGAAGCGGACGCGGAGCGTCTGCTCTTCGAGGTCGATGCTCTCGATGCGGCCCACATCCCCGTTGAAGACCTTTTTGTCATAGTTGTTGCGTATCTGGAGCACCTTGTCACCGACGCGAAAGGTGCGACCGCCCATGGCTCGCTCGATCTTGCCGGGCGCAGCCGGGTTGAGGGCGGCCTGTAGCCGTTCGTTGAGGGCGGCGACGCCCACCGGGCCACGGTGCGTCGGCGTGAGAACCTGGACTTCCTCGACGGGGTCCAGGCCCCAGCGTTTGGGGATGCGCTCGCTGACGACCTGTAGCAGCCGCTCGGCGGCTAGCTCCGGCTCCGCCGCGTCCACCCAGAAGAAGTCGCCGGGGGGCGCAGCGGCGAAGTGGGGCGGATGGCCCTGGTTGATGCGGTGGGCATTGACGACGATGCCGCTATCCTGGGCCTGGCGGAAGATGGTGTTCAGTTCGACGACGCGCACCACGCCGCTGGCAATGAGGTCGCGCAGGACGTTGCCGGCGCCGACCGACGGCAACTGGTCGACGTCGCCCACCAGCAGCAGGTGGCTGCCTACGTCGA
>JAHCIE010000523.1 GCA_026129385.1 Anaerolineae bacterium | reverse complement strand
TCCACCAGCAGCCAGCCCGCCGCCCAATCGTAGGGCTCGAGGCCCAGCTCCCAGTAGGCGTCGAACCGCCCCGCCGCCAACCACGCCAGGTCGAGGGCCGCCGACCCGGCGCGGCGCACGCCACGGGTGCGCGGCACAAGGTAGGTGAAGGCATCCAGGTTGTTGTCGGGATCCGTGGCGCGGGAGTAGGGGAAGCCCGTCGCCAGCAGCGCCTCGGCCAGGTTGTCGGTCGCGCTGACGCACAGCCGCCGCCCGTTGACAAACGCCCCCTGGCCGCGCTCGACGGTGAACGTCTCGTCCCGCATGGGGTCAACAATGACGCCCAGCGCGGGCCGCCCACCCAGCAGCAGCGCCAGCGACACCGCGAAGATGGGCACGCCGTGGGCGTAGTTGACCGTGCCGTCCAGCGGGTCGACCGCCCACACCGGCGCGTCGCCCGCGAAGACACTGGCGTCGCGGACGCTCTCCTCGGAAAAGATACGGTGGTCGGGATGCCGCTCGCGAATGCGGCCCAGGATGAGCGCCTCGGCGGCCTGGTCCACATCCGTGACCAGATCGACCGCCGACGACTTGGCGCGCACCGTCACGTCGCCCTCGTAACGGGCGCGCAGCACCGCGCCCGCCGCCTCAGCCGTTTCAATGGCGAATTGGAGAATGTTGCTCATATGCGCCTCGGGAATAGGGTAGCACACCTGCGGGAGGGCAGCAAAATTGCCGCACCGGAGTTTTGACTAGCCCTGTGCCACAGGGTACAATTCGCCCATCGACTCCACGATGGCTCCTCCATAATCAGCGAAGGACACCCCGAATGCGCGAAGTGACCGTGGCAGTGGTGCAGGCCAAGCCAGAGCTAGGCTCGGTTCAGCAGAACCTCGCCCACATGTCCGACATCATCGACGAGATCTCTCGCCGCCAGAAAGTCGATCTCATCATCTTCCCGGAGCTGATGACGACCGGCTACGAGGTCGGCGTGGGATTCACCGATCTGGCCGAACGCGTCCCCGGCCCCAGCGCCAACATCATCGCCCAGCGAGCGCGGGAGTTCAACACCCACATCGCCTTCGGCATGGTGATCAAGGAGAAGGTGGAGTCCGTCCTGTATAACGCCGCGATTCTGATCAGCAACGAGGGTGAAGTCCTGGGCGATTACCGCAAGATTCACCTCAAGGGCGAAGAGCGCATGACCTTCCGCCCCGGCTTCCGCCTGCCCGTCTTCGAGACGGCTTTCGGCGACGTGGGGATGCTCATCGGCTGGGACCAGGCCTTCCCGGAGGCCGCTCGCAGCCTGGCCCTCGACGGCGCCGAGCTGCTGCTCGTCCTCGCCAACTGGGAAGAACCCCACGCCGACGAGTGGCGCGCCTACAACGTCGCGCGCGCCTTCGAGAACTCGGTCTTCGTGGCTGCCTCGAACCGGGTCGGCGAGGAAGTCACCCTCAATTTCTTCGGCCAGAGTATGATCGTCGGGCCACGGGGTGAGCCGCTGGCGCTGGTGGACGAACCGGGCGAAGGCTACGGCGTGGCCCGTATCGATCTTGATCTGGTGCGGCGTTATCGCGAAGAGTTCCAAATTATCCAGAGCCGCCAGCCGGCCGTCTACCGCTCTCTGGTGCGGAAGTACTAGCCGCCGCGGCTACCTTCTGGAGGCGGCGATGCAACCAGGCTCCCTCGTCTTGTTATCAGGCAACGCGAATCGGCCCCTCGCCGATGCGATTGCCCGACACCTACATATCCACCTGTGCGAAGCCACCGTGGGGACGTTCAGCGATGGCGAAATCCGTGTCCAGATCCATGACAACGTACGCGGTGCGGACGTGTTCGTCATTCAGTCCACTAGCGCACCCGTCAATCACCATCTCATGGAGCTTCTGATTATCATCGATGCGCTGCGCCGCGCGTCGGTGCAGCGCATCACAGCCGTCATTCCCTATTTCGGCTACGCCCGCCAGGAAAAGAAGACCGCCGGCCGCGAGCCGATCTCCGCCAAGCTGGTCGCCAACCTGATGACCACCGCCGGCGCCGTGCGCGTCCTGACCATCGACCTGACCGCCCGCGCCATCGAAGGCTTCTTCGACATCCCGGTGGACCACCTGCGCGCCGGCCCACTGTTGGCCGACCACCTCCGCCGGCAACTGCCCGCCGCCAGGACCGCCATTGTCGCGCCGGACGAGGGGGCGGTGGACCGGGCGTCGCGGTTCCAGGAGCGATTTGGCACCCAGTCGAAGTTCGCGATCATCCTAAAGCATCGCCCCAGCCCCGACGTGTCCGAGGTGCGCGGCATGATCGGCGACGTCAAGGGCCGGGCCTGCATTCTTGTCGATGACATCGTTTCTACCGGCAGCACCCTTATTCAGGCCGCCGATATTCTGATGGAGCAGGGGGCGACTGAGGTCTACGCCGCTGCCACCCACGCCGTCCTGTCGCAAGGCGCAGCGGAACGGATTCAGGACAGCGTCATCACCAATCTGATCGTAACCGATACCATCGCCATCCCGGCCGAGAAGCATTTCCCCAAGCTCACCGTCCTCAGTGTTGCGCCCTTGCTGGCGCAGGCCATCGATCGCATCGAAACCAACCGGTCTATCAGCGAGCTATTCGTCTAGACCCCAACGTGCCCTGCCATACCCCCGGAGGACTCATGTCGACGCCGACACAAAGTCAGGCACACACCCACAACGCTTACGAGAACGCCCTGATCCAGCTAGACAAGGCCCTGTCGTTCATCGATGTCAGCCCTGGGATCGCCGAGGTC
>JAHCIE010000522.1 GCA_026129385.1 Anaerolineae bacterium | reverse complement strand
TGTACAGGGAAGCCGATGTAGTAGTCGGACGCCAGGGACAGCAGCAGGGCGTTGAAGTCCAGGTTCGCCAGGTAGTCGGGATGGGCATCGGCGTAGAACAGGCGGCGCTCCCCCTCGTCGCTGATGTAGCCGTGGCCGCTCCACAGCATATACAGCCGCTCGCCCTTCACCTTGGGCAAGCTACGGGTGAGGGCATCAAAGACATTCTGGCGTGTGGGGCGGGCCACTGGCGCATTGTTCCAGGTCTGGAAGTCCGCCTTGTCGGGTCGCGGCAAGGCGGATACCAGCACCCGGATGTTCTCGGCGGATACCCCCTGGCCGACGAGCCAGCGAGCGAAGCCGAAGGCGTCGTTGGCCGGGCCATCCAGGTTCCACGCCGGCCCCGCGTCGTACGTCTCGATACCCACGACAACGGCGTGGGTCTGCTGGGCTGCGCCGACTGCGTCTTCCGACGACCTATCTTGATCGAGCACGCTCATAAGCGCATCCTACATCAGGCAGTCGATGGCATGCCGACACTCTACCACAGTTTGACGCCTCTGGCTAGACCGCACATCGCAAAGGAGGGAACATATGCCCAAGCAGCCCCTGCGTGACATTGTCATCGTGCTACCGGGAATCACAGGCAGCGTCTTGCAGAAGGATGGGCAAGACGTATGGGCGCCATCGGCCCAGGCCGTGCTGGGCGCGCTCCGCACACTGGGCGGGGTGATACAGAGTGTTCGCCTGGCCGGAGACGACCCTGAACTGGAGGACCTGGGCGACGGGATTCGCGCCACCCGCCTGGTTCCGGACGTACACCTCATCCCCGGCCTGGTCAAGATCGACGGCTACTCGCAAACCCTGCGCCTGATCGAAGACAACTTCGAGGTGACACGCGGCAGCATCGACGACGACCACCCGGCCAACCTGTTCGAGTTCCCCTATGACTGGCGGCGCGATAACCGTTTCACCGCGCGGCAGCTCAAGCGCCTCATTGACCGCCGCCTGCCCCAGTGGCGGACAGCCTCCGGCGCGTCCGACGCGCGCGTCATTCTCATCGGCCACAGCATGGGCGGGCTGGTGTCCCGCTACTACCTCGAAGTCCTCGAAGGCTGGCGAGACTGCCGCGCCCTGATAACCTTCGGCACCCCCTTCCGGGGTGCGCCCAACGCCGTCAACTACGTGGCTAACGGCTACAAACAGTTGTTCCTCGACCTGACCGAGGTCATGCGCTCCTTCACGTCGGTCTACCAGCTGCTGCCCATCTACAAGTCGGTCGAAATCGATGGAGCCTATCACCGCGTCGCCGAGACGGACGGCATCCCTGGCATCGACCGCGAGCGGGCCGCGCAGGCCCTGTCCTTTCACCGCGAGATTGAGGCGGCCGTCACCGAGCACCGTAGGAGCCTGGAGTACCTGGAACAGGGCTACCGCATCCTGCCGGTGGTGGGCACACGCCAACCCACCTGGCAATCGGCGCATGTGACCGAGGGGCGCGTGACAGTGGATGATACGCTACCGGCCGGCATTGACGCCCGCCTGGGCGATGGGGACGGCACGGTTCCCATGCTGTCCGCCATTCCCATCGAGCTGTCCCAAGCCTACCAGGACACCTTCATCCCGGAGCGGCACGCCTCCCTCCAACGCAACCCCAACGTGCTAGAGGATCTGCGCAACCGGCTGGTGCGCATGCAGATTGTCGGCCTGGACGGGATTCGCGACATAGCCGACGTACCCGGCGCCCGACCGAGCGCCCAGGCGGCCGAGCGCCCGGCCCTCGCCATCCAGCTGGATGACGTATACGCCCCGGGCGAGCCAGTCGAGATTTCGGCTACCGTGGTCAACGCCCAGACCCCCGTCCAGGCGCTGAACGCGCGCGTCGAGAGCCTGACGGGCCAGGCCGCGCCCATCACACGCGCCTTTCGCGACCAGGGGGCAGGTTGGAGTCTAACGCTGGACGCCCTACCGCCCGGAACCTATCGACTGTCAGTGCAGCCCGCCGACCCTGGCCCCGACCGGCCAGGCGCAGTCCACGACATCTTTGAGGTCGTGGCGTAGCAGGCGACAGGGTCAGGCGGTCGCCTCATCCTCGCTGGGCTGGAAGATCGGCCCCGGCCGGGGCGGGTCCTTCGTGAGGGCCACACGGATGATCACGCCGTTCTGCTTGCCGGTGGGCGTCTCGTGGTCGATGGTGACGTTCCAACCGTGGTTGAACGCATCGCGCAGCAGGTCCAGCATGCCGGCGTGAGCGAGCCGGTTGGTATCGTCGCGCAGCTTGAACCCATACGACTTGGTGCCCGTGGTGCTTAGCTGGATCACCACCTCGACGTCGATCTGGTCGGTCGGTGGCCCGAACTTCGTGCCGACATCGTGAACGCGCAGGAAAGTCAGTTTTCCTTTCGATTGAAGCAGCGCCACTTCGTCCTCCTCAGGTCCTGACGACGCGCACGATCTCGGCCATCGTGCAACTGGTGCGAATGAACTCGATCCTGACAGGCCGGTCGTTGTTAAACGAGTCGCGGAGTAGCTCAAGCATACCCCGATGAGCGCGGCCATTCGCGTCGCCCCGCAGCCTCGCGCCGAAAGAGCGCCCTGGCTCCGTGTCGAGCTGGACCACGATCTCGACATCGAGGGCATCGCCCGGCGGCCCGAAGCCCGTCCCCACGTCATGCACCCGTAGGAAGCGCACGCGGCCTTGCGTCGCCGCCACACCGCCAGGCAGCACATCCCAATCGGGCGGTAAGGGGCCAATACGCAGCAGGCCCCGATT
>JAHCIE010000521.1 GCA_026129385.1 Anaerolineae bacterium | reverse complement strand
CGGCGTCAATGACTTCACGGCGCGCCTCCCAGCCGCCGTCTTCGGCATCCTGACCGTCATCCTCATCCCGCTGCTGTTGCGACGCTACCTGGGCCGCACCGGCGCGCTGCTGACAGGCCTGATGCTCCTCATCTCGCCGGTCATCCTGTACCACAACCGCTACATCCGCGACGAGACATTCGTCACCTTCTTCGCCCTGCTGATGATTGTCGGCCTGTTCTACTGGCTGGACGACGGGCGGCCACGCTGGCTATACATGACCACGGCGGCCATGGCTCTGATGTTCACCACGATGGAATCGGCCTATATCCAGGACGCCATCTTGGGTGTCTTTGCCGTGCTGGCCCTGGGCTGGGCGGTGTTCATGCGCCGCGACCGCGAGACGGGCGGCGCCCTCCTCCAGCGACTGCGGGTCCACCCCCTCATGGGGTGGGTGGTGACATTGGGGACGTTGGTCATCCCGCTGGGCACAGCATTCATCGTCAAGATGACGGGCGCCAACCCCGAGGACTACTCGGCGGCGGGCCTGACACGCTCCTTCATTATCTACGCTGTGCTCGCTCTCATTGGTGCGGGCATCGGCGTCTGGTGGAACGGCCGCCGCTGGCTGGTCATGGCGGCCATCTTCTACAGCATCACCATCCTGTTGTTCACGACCTTCTTCACCAACCGCAACGGAATCGCCACCGGCTTCCTGGGCTCCCTCGGCTACTGGCTGGCGCAGCACGGTGTTGAGCGCGGCAGCCAGCCGGCGTATTACTACGCCTTCCTCGCCCCCATCTACGAGTTTCTGCCGCTGTGGTTCAGCCTGGCAGCCATCGTCTACTACGTGTGGCAGCCGAGTGTAATGACCTCGCGCGGCGGCTCCGATTTGTCGCGCAGCCTGTTCGTGCCCTTTCTCATCTGGTGGTCGGTCCTGTCCTTCATCGGCTTCAGTTTCGCCGGTGAGCGCATGCCCTGGCTGCTATACTACATCGCCACACCCCTCATCTTCCTGTCGGGCCGCTTCGTCGGCGATGTATTCGAGCGGCAGGACTGGCGCGCCATCGGCCGCCACGGCGGCTGGCTATTCGCCGCGCTGCTGATACCCGCCCTGGTCGTGTTCGTCATCTGGGTATTCCTGCGCCCGTTCCAGGGCATGGGCCTGGGCGACTTGCGCACCACCATCCTGTGGCTGGGCGCGCTGGCAGTCTTCGCCGCCCTTGTGTGGGGCCTGTACAGCGTGGGACGGCGTCTCGGCGGACGTAACGTGCTGGCCGTGACCTTCGCCACCGCCTTCGGCATCCTGGTAGTGCTGACCATTCGCACATCCTTCTTTGCTAACTATGTCAATAACGAGCTGGCGACAGAGTTCATCGTCTACGCCCACTCGACGCCGGACGTGAAGATGGTCGCCAACGAGCTGGACCAACTGTCGATGGCGATCGGCGGCCCCAAAGAGATGAAGATCGTCTACGACAATCTGGTGCCGTGGCCGTTCGAGTGGTATCTACGCGACTATCCGAACAAGCAGTTCGTCGGTGAGAACCCGCCCGGTCCCATCGACGCGCCCGTGGTGCTGATCGGCGGCGGCAATGACGCCAAGTTCCGACCGTACCTGCGCAACGACTACGTGCGCCGCGAGTACAACATGATCTGGTGGCCGATGGAGGAGTACAAGAATCAGACGCCCGCCACCATACTGAACATCCTGCGTGACCCGGCCGAGCGGCAGAAGTGGTTCGACATCCTCATGTGGCGCAAGTATCCGCGCCCGCTCAGCGATTGGTACAACCATAACAAGTTTGTCCTCTACGTACGCAAGGACGTGGTAAACAAGATTTGGGCGTTGGGCGCGGCCGATGCCAGCCTGGCCACCACCGAGTCGGCGCCGAGCCAGATGGAGAAGGTACGCCGCGACGTGACGGCAGCGCAGATCATCGGCGCGGGTCAGCTGAACATGCCCAAAGGCGTAGCCGTCGACGACAAGGGCAACCTGTACGTCGTCGACTCGGCCAACAATCGCATCGTCAAGTACGGCCCCCAGGGCGGCCAGCCCCTTAAGACCTGGGGTGGCCCCGGCACCGGCCAGGGCCAGTTCAAGGATGGACCATGGGGTATCGCCGTCGATCCCAAGCGCGGCTTTGTCTACGTCGCCGATACCTGGAACGGACGCATCCAGAAGTTTGACCTGGATGGCAATTTCCTGACGATGTGGGGCACGTTTGACCAGGCCGCCAGCCTCAACGACAAGCCGACCGGCCTCTACGGGCCACGCGACATCGCAGTGGACGCCGACGGCAACCTGCTGGTGACCGACACGGGCAACAAGCGCGTCGTCAAGTTCGACCCCGATGGCAAGCCGCTGGCGCAGTATGGCGGCGCAGGCTTCGAGCCAGGTAAGTTCCAGGAGCCGGTGGGTATCGCCGTCAGCCCGGTGGATGGCAGCGTCTACGTCGCCGACACGTGGAACCGGCGCGTCCAGAAGTTCGACCGGGCGATGAACCCCGTGGCGCAGTGGAACGTCGAGGCGTGGGAGGGGCAATCGGTGCTCAACAAGCCGTACCTGACCGTCGACGCCAAGAACCGCGTGTATCTGACCGACCCGGAGGGCTTCCGCGTCATCGTGCTGGACGACAAGGGGCAGCCCATCGCTGTGATGGGGCAGCCGGGCAAGGACAACAAGGGCATCGACCTGCCCGTGGGCATCGCCGTCACCAGCGACGGCAAGATCTTCGTCGCCGACAGCAACAACGGCCGCGTGGTACAGTGGCCGG
>JAHCIE010000520.1 GCA_026129385.1 Anaerolineae bacterium | reverse complement strand
TCATGCCGTCGGTGTAGGCGTAGCACTGGCTGAACACCGCGCCGTTGCCAAACTGCACGACCAGCCCCACGCGGTTGTCGGGGCCTTGCGCGACGGCGGGCGTTGCGCCCGCCAGCCACGCGGCGAGGAGAAGGAATAGTAGGAGCAGACCCGCGCCCCCCCGCAGCCCCCCCGCGAGTGGGGGGAAGTGTCCTGCCCCCTCCCCGCCTACGGGAAGGGTTGGGGAGGGGTTGGCGGTGCGCCACGGCCAGCGCCGGAACCCGGCGGGCAGGCACGGGGGCCTGCGCCTACGGACCTGGGTCACGCGCTGAAGCCATGCTCGACAGGGCACGATGAGTTTCCGTCCTAGCGAGGCTGCGACAGGTTGCTGCCGCGCTGCACCAGCGGCAGGTGCAGGCGGCGCAGTACCACCGGCAGCGGGCGGTCGAGCAGGGCGGGGATGACTTGCAGCGTGGCAAAGTCGCTGTCGGCGTCGAAGAAGGGGAATGCACCGCTAGGCGTCTGCTGGCCCAGTAGCCAATCGACGGGCGTGTGGGCGGTCAGGGTGATGGAATTGGTGGCGGTCAGGTGGGTGGTCCAGCCCAGACTGTCGCCGTCGGCGCGCAGGGCGGTGAGCGCTTGCAGGACAACGGCGGTGGAGTTTGTGTCGGCGTCGTCTGCCTGGTACGGGAAGCCGCCATCGAGGGCCTGGCGCGTGTGTAGATAGCCGGTCGCGCTGATCACCAGCGTGCCATCCAACGGCTCACCCGCTGCGGCCAACGCCTGGAGGGCGAGGGCCGTGGTGTTGGTGTCCGAGGCGTCGGACGGGCTGAAGGACCAGCCGCCGTCGGGCCGCTGCTGGCCGCGTAGGGTAGTCGCCGCGGAGGCGGCCGGTCGGGCCAGGACACGCAAGGCGAGCGTCGCCCAGGCCTGGGCGGTGGGACCGCCGTACACGCCAGGCGCTGTTTCGGCGGCCGCCAGTCGCGCCGGTAGGTCCACGCCGCCGAAGCCCTGCGGGTCGACGCCGACGGCGTTCAGCCCGACGATGAGCTTGGCGGTCTGTGCCGCACCCGCTGCTGAGTAGGTATCCGCCTGCGCCGCGAGGTAGTCGAGGGGCGACTGGCCGCCGGGTCGCCGCCACGTCGTGGGGTCCTGGCCCAGGGCGGCGATGACGAACAGGGCGTCGATGGTGCTGCCTGCGCCAAAGCCGAATTGGCCGCTGACCGCTTGTTGTGTTCGCAGCCAGGCGGTGGCGCGGTTTACGGCGACGCGGCGACCGAGAATGGGGTAGAATCTGCCCATCAGCGCCGGTATGCTCTGGGCGGTGGCTTGCAGGTCGTTGTCGCCGCTCGTGCCGGCCAGGCCGCCCGCCGCACTCTGAGCGCGTAGCAGGGCGTCAATCGGCGAGCCGCCGCTCTGCCGCCAGGTGGGGGCCAGGGGGTTCTCGCCGATGGCGACCAGGCCCATGACGGCGTAGGCGGTGGAGGGCGCGTTGCTTGCCCCGCCCGCGCGGACGGGAAAGCCGCCATCGCTGTTCTGCTGAGTCTGGAGGTAGGCCCTGGCCGCCACGATGACGGTGGTGGTTGGCGGGACGCCCGCCGCCACCAGGGCTTGCAGGACCAGGCCCGTCGAGTCGACCTCGGCGTTCATGCCGGGCGCGAAGCCCCAGCCGCCACCATTAACGGCGTCACTCAGCAGCGCCTGGGCGGCGGCGGATGGGATGGGCGCGCCTGCTGCGCGCAGGGCCAACATGGCCCAGGCCTGGTCCCAGTTGAACTGGCCGTAGTGCTGGCCGTCGAACGCGCTGTTCAGGTCGGCGACCAGGTCGCGGCCGGCGAAGGCGCGGGGGTTGCCCTCGACGGCGACGACGCCGGCGATGAGCTTGCCCAACTCGCGGGCCGTGCCGTGATCGGCGTAGGCCAGGCCCTCGGCGGTGAGGAAGTCCAGGATCGTCTGACCACCAGGAGCGCGCCACGTCTGGGGTGCAGCGTCGGCGGCGGCGCCAGCGAGGGCAGCGTCCAGGGTCAGGCCCACGCGGTAGGTATCGGTGGTGAAGCCGCCCGACGCGAGCTGTTGTGCACGCAGCCACTCGGCGGCGGCGTAGGCGGCGCGCTGGGGCGGCATGAGGCTCGGTGAGCGGCCGCCGTCGGCCGTGGGCGGGCCGTCGCCCCAACGCCACCCATCCAGCGCGCCGTTGGTGACAGTCGTCTGGCCCGCGCCAGCCAGGGACGACTGCCACTGCGCGCCGTCCCAGCGCCAGTAGGCCCAATAGCGGCAGGGGCCGCTGCCCGTGCATTGGCAGAAGCAGTCGGAGGTGGGGCAGCCGACGCCCTGAATGCGGCAGACGGCGCCAGTTGAGGTGGCCTCGACGCGCAGGCCGCTGGCCTCCAGCAGCCCCAGGCCGCTGAGCGAGTTGTCGAAGGTGACATGTCGGATAGCCACCTGGCTATTGGGGAAGTGAACGACCACATCGGCGCTGTGCAATGTCAGCGCGGCGGCGGCCGCTCCGACCGTCAGGAGGGCCAACAGCAGGGGAAGGACGAATCGAAGACGACGCACACAGACCTCCAAATAAATCCGCGTCCTGGGGGGACGCGGGGTAGGGGGCACGCCGTCTGGGGAACCGGCCACGGCCAGGGCCGGGGAGACCATCTGGCGTGGTGCTCCCCACCTTTCTCGCGAAGGGGGGTGGCGACGAGGGACACGGACGCGAGTGGCGTCGGTTGACCCCCGATGGGGTGCGTGTCTCTCGGCCACGGTGGGTGGTCTGGCTTGGTAGG